>JAEWHY010000552.1 GCA_023387555.1 Pseudomonadota bacterium | reverse complement strand
GAGCGGGACCGGATGTCCTCGGCGCGCTTGCAACGACAACCGGCGACTCCAGCAAGGTCGTCGCCCCGCCTTCCGGCGCGGAGAACTGCCGGTCGATCTGCGGTCCGGGCGTGACTTCCTTGCCGGCGGCGAGATCGTCGAGGATCTTCGCGAAGGATTCCGGCGTGAGGTCCTCGTAATAGTCGTAATTGATCTGCGCCATCGGCGCGTTCACGCAGGCGCCGAGGCATTCGACCTCGACCCAGGACAAGGCGCCGTCCGGCGTCACGTCGAACTGGTGGCCGATGCGCTTTTCACACACGTGAATCAAATCTTCGGCGCCGCGCAGCCGGCACGGCGTCGTGCCGCAGAGCTGGACGTGGAAGCGCCCGACCGGAGCCAGATTGAACATCGTATAGAAGGTCGCGACCTCCATGACGCGGATATGCGCCATGTCGAGAAAATCGGCGACGTAGCGGATCGCAGCTTCCGGCACCCAGCCGCCGGCCTGCTCCTGCGCCTTCCACAACAGCGGAATGACCGCGGAGGCCTGGCGGCCATCGGGATATTTCTTCAGCTGCTTCTTCGCCCATTCGAGATTCTCGGGCGTGAAGGAGAAGTCCTTCGGCTGCAGCTCCTTGGGGGCAAGACGACGTACGGCCATCAGCGATCGACCTCCCCGAACACGATATCGAGCGAGCCGAGGATCGCGGACACGTCGGCCAGCATGTGGCCCTTGCAGAGAAAATCCATGGCCTGCAGATGCGCGAAACCGGGCGCGCGGATCTTGCACTTGTAGGGCTTGTTGGTGCCGTCGGCGACGAGATAGACGCCGAATTCGCCCTTCGGCGCTTCGACCGCGGTGTAGACTTCGCCGGCCGGCACGTGGAATCCCTCGGTGTAGAGCTTGAAGTGCTGGATCAGCACTTCCATCGAACGCTTCATCTCGCCGCGCTTGGGCGGCACCACCTTCTGATCATCGGCGGAAACGCGGCCCTTGCCTTCGGGCGCGTTCAGCAGCGCGATACATTGCTTCATGATGCGGACCGACTGCCGCATCTCTTCCATGCGGATCAGATAGCGGTCGTAGCAGTCGCCGTTCTTGCCGATCGGGATGTCGAAATCCATCTCCGCGTAGCATTCATAGGGCTGGTTTTTGCGCAGGTCCCAGACCGCGCCCGAACCGCGCACCATCACGCCCGAGAAGCCCCACTTCCAGGCGTCCTCCAGCGACACCACGCCGATATCGACGTTGCGCTGCTTGAAGATGCGGTTTTCGGTAAGCAGCTTGTCGATGTCGTCGACCGTCTTCAGGAACGGATCGCACCACGCCTCGATGTCGTCGATCAGCTTCTGCGGCAGGTCCTGATGCACGCCGCCGACGCGGAAGTAGGCCGCATGCATGCGCGATCCGGACGCGCGCTCATAGAACACCATCAGCTGCTCGCGCGGCTCGAAGCCCCAGAGCGGCGGCGTCAGCGCGCCGACGTCCATCGCCTGCGTGGTGACGTTGAGCAGATGCGACAGGATGCGGCCGATCTCGCAATACAGAACGCGGATCAATTGGCCGCGGCGTGGCACCTCGAGACCGAGCAGCTTTTCCGCCGCGAGGCAGAAGGCATGCTCCTGGTTCATCGGCGCGACGTAATCGAGCCGGTCGAAATACGGGATCGCCTGCAGATAGGTCTTCTGCTCGATCAGTTTCTCGGTGCCCCGATGCAACAGCCCGATATGCGGGTCGACGCGCTCGACGATCTCGCCGTCGAGTTCGAGCACGAGACGCAGCACGCCGTGCGCAGCCGGATGCTGCGGCCCGAAGTTGATGGTGAAGTTACGCTCGCCGGAGGTCTCGGCCATGCTCTTGTTATCCCTTGGCCTCGTCGCCGCCCGGCGCAAACTGGGCGAAGACTTCGGCGCCGGTCATGTTGTGCGTCTTGTTGGCGAAGTCGTAATAGGCCGGCTTCTCGTCGATGAAGATCTGGCTGGTGAAGGCGATGTCCTTCACGTCGTCGAAGGCTTCGGCCGACACGAAATAGGAGTCCCTTTCGATCAGCCGGTAAAACAGCGGCGTGCCGCAGGCCTTGCAGAAGCCGCGCTCGGCCCATTCCGACGAGCGGTAAATGCCAAGCCCCGACTTGTCCTCGATGCGAAGCGAGGTCCCGCAATCGCGCACCATGAAGGGGCCTGCGGACCAGCGCCGGCACATGCTGCAGTGACAGGCGCCGACCTCACGGTCTGCCGGGGTCGCGGTGAAACGCACCGCGCCGCAGAGGCATCCGCCGGACTGAGCCTTGTTTGCCGTTTCAGCCATCGCTTCCCTCTCAGGCCGCCATCGCCGCGCGGGCCTTGTCGGCGACTCGCGCATTGAACCGGTCGTAATTCACCACCGCGCGCGCGTGCCGGCCCTCGCCGATCACGTCCACACCGTCGTGGCCACGGACAAAGAAGCTGACCTTCTTGCCATCGACCTCGGTGCATTCGCATTCCACCGTCACCGTCATGCCGGGCGGGGTCGCCGCAAGGTGGCTGAAATCCACATGCACCCCGAGCGAACCCTCGCCCGGATCGAGATGCATGTTCAGAAGCTCGGTGCAGCACCATTCGAACAGCCCGACCAT
>JAEWHY010000546.1 GCA_023387555.1 Pseudomonadota bacterium | reverse complement strand
GCGTAAGCCTGTAGGCCAAATCGTTGAACTGCTCGATGGCGCGCGCCTTCGAGCTGAACTCGCCAATCATCTGGCCGTTGTTGGCCGCCTGGCTGAACGTTTCCGAATCGTAGTCGATGACCGACATGACCTTGAGACCCAGCGCCTGCTCGAATTCCTTGACGCTGATTTCCTGACGCTTCGGCACATTCGCCATGTTGAGCACGAGATGCGGCTTCTCATCGTTCCGCCGTGCCGTTTTCAGAAGATCGACGATGTTCTTCGCGTTCCGCAGGTTCGCGAGATCGGGCACCGCGGTGATGACGACTTCATCGGCTTGCAGCAGAACGCGCTTCGACCATGGCGACCAGCCGTGCGGAAGATCGACGGCTACGAACGGAACGTTCTGGCGCGCCACGTCGATCACGATGGAGCAGGCTTCAGGAGATATGTCGTAGTCACGGTCGAGCACGACGGGCGCGGCAAAGATCGAAAGATGCTGCGAGCATTTCGTGAGCAGACGATCGAGCAACTGATCGTCGAGCCGTTCCGGAGCGGCCAAAGCCTCCGCAATGCCTTGCACCGGGTCCTGGTTGAAATCGAGACCCGTGGTTCCGAACGCCAGATCGAGATCGGCAATCGTCACGTCCGACTTCAAGATCTCCGACATCGTCCACGCCACATTGTGGCAGATGGTCGAGGATCCAACACCGCCTTTTGCGCCGATGAACGCGAAGACGTGACCGACAGGATCGGTCTCAGGATTGTTATAGAGGTTGGAAATGCTTTCGAGCAGCGCCAGCGGATCGACCGGCGCAACGAGATATTCCGCAACGCCGCGCCGCAAAAGCTCGCGATAAAGAACGACATCGTTATGCCGGCCGACGACGATGACCTTCGTCCCCGGATCGCAGCTTTCTGCCAGCCGGTCGAGGTCGGCAAGCAGCTGGCTCGCTTTCAGCGCGCTGTCGAGCATGATGAGATTGGGCGTCGGGCTATCGAGATAATGCGCGATGGCAGCGCCGATGCCACCCATGTGAACACTGACATGCGCCTTCGACAAGCGGCGATCTTCGGCCGCAGACTGGATGGCTTCGGCCACCAGAGCGTCGTCACAGAATGCCTGCACTGAAATGCGCGGAATGGGCCGGGCGCGATCTGCCGGGTGGAGATCGGGCGACTGAGCATCCTCGAAGAACGGCTCTTCGCTTGAACTCACTGAAGCGTTTCTCGACATGTCGTCTCCGCGAGATTAATTGCCGCCGGTGCCGGCTTTGATGGCCGCTTTTTCAGCCTCAGCGCCGAGCGCCGCACCCGAAACGTATTTCTTGTACATGTCATCCCGGCGGTTCGCGTCGCGGCCCGTCATCGTTCGCGGTCCCAGGAGATCGGAGGGATTGGACACCATGACCGCCAGATTGCGCTGCGACGAGCAGCCGAAGTTGGGATAGGGCGTGTTCTGATAGTTCCGGGCGAGATTTTCCGACCAGTCGCGGCCGCACTCCGGCGCCTCGGCGACATAGCGCATGTAGGATAGCCGCAGAGGCGCCTCGCGGCTGTCGGCGTGATATGCCTCGACGGCGATCGCGGTCTCGGAATAGCCGCTCTCGATCATCAGCTGGCGCGCCTCGTCGGCGGCCTGCATCGCAGCGCTCTCGTTCATCGATCCGCCGGGAGCCGAAATGACGATGCGGCTGTTGCCGGCATCGGCGGCCTTGCTCCGCCCGGCGAACTCAAGGACGCGCGCCCGCTGCATCGGCGTCAAACCTTCAGCACTCGCCGCAACCTTCAAGTTGAGCGATGCAGGCTGCTGCGACACCAGGATCGGATGCCGCTGCTCGGGATCGATGAGCGTCCAGCCGGCAACGCGCGGCCCTGGCGCATCTTGCCGGCACCCCGCGACCATCATCGGAATGAGCGCGGCGACGAGGAGTTTAACGGTTCCCGACCGCATCGTTCGCGCTAGGCGTTCGGTCGTGCACTTAATCTGCATGATGCGTCTGCGCCCCAGCTATTCGACGATGAAACCGTAGTCACCTTTGAGACCGCCCGACGGCATCATTTCGCTCTTGCCGTAGATGCGGTTGAGGTGACCGAGAAAATCCGCCTTGAGGTCAGTCGCTGGCGCCAAGCCGTCCGTCGGCGCCGCCAGTTGCTGGCGAGACGTCGGCTGCACGAGGTAAGGCGTGACGATGACGACGAGTTCCGACTCCTGATTCTGGAAGTCGCGGCTGCGGAAGAGCGTGCCCAGGATTGGAATGTCCTTGGCGCCCGGAAACCCGTCGATGTTCTGCTGCGTCTTGGTGTTGATGAGACCCGCAAGAGCGAGCGATCCGCCGGACGGCAGTTCCACCACCGTCTTCGCCTGCCGCGTGTCGAACACCGGGTTGTTCCCGACGAACCGCGAGATATCGCTGACGCTCGTATCGATTTTGAGGCTGATGCGGCCCTCTGACAGAACGACCGGCGTAAAAGCAAGCTGCACGCCGAACTTCTTGAAATCGACGGAGCTGACGCCCGTTTGCGTGTCCACACCGGTCACGTAGGGCACTTCACCGCCCGCGAGGAATTCCGCCGACTCGCCCGAGATGGCGGTGAGGTTCGGCTCCGCGAGCGTCCGGATCAGCCCATCCCGCTCCAGCGCGCGAATGGCAGACTGGATCCGGTTCGCGCCCGTGCCCCAACCGGAAATCAGACCGCTATTGCCGACAGAGCCGGCTCCCGGACCGGGATTGAACGGGCAGATCGGCGCACCAGCGGCGCACGCCGCTCCCGCGGCGGCGGGGATGCCGAAGGTCGGCAGCG
>JAEWHY010000157.1 GCA_023387555.1 Pseudomonadota bacterium | reverse complement strand
ACCGAAACGAAGGGCGAGAAATCGGTGCGCTTGCCCGGCAGCGTCTCGGAGAACTGGAAGCAGGCGCGAGGTGACGCGGCGTCCGCATCCACTGTGTAATCGAGCAGCCGGAAACCGTGCTCCTCCCGAAGCTTCTCGTATTGCGACCGGATCGCCGCGACCTCGCGCAATTCGAGCGAGTGGCGCAGCGCGTCGAGCGCCGGTCGCCAGACCCGCCGCTCGGCGAAGGAATTGCCGATGATCTGCAGCGCCTCCGCCTGTTCGGCCGGCTTGTCCGAACGCTCATAGGCAATGTAGCCCGCGGTCGCCGAGCGCTCGAGCAGCAGCGTGCGCTCGCGCGCATTGGCGGGGCGGATCTGCGCCACGCTGCGGGCCAGACGCAGCCAGCTGGTGGCGTCGTCGGGCGCGACCGAGACGATCTGCCCGAGCAACTGCAGGCCGGTGCGGAAATCGTTCTTGCGGAACGCCTCCTCCATCTCGCGGCGAAGCTGATCCACCGGCTTCGTCACCTGTCCCGAATCGGTCTTGATCTGCGCCTCCAGGCGGACCGCGGCGTCCTCGAGGTCACTTCGGGAGAATGGCCGCTCGGCGGTCTCGGTCTGCGCGGCGGCGGGCGGAATGCTGGTGGGGAGAATGCAGGCAAAGCCGAACAACCCGGCAAGCAGGCCGGCGCGAACGAGCGCGAACATGGGCGAAATCCTCCTCTCCGGGGCGGCCAATGCCGAACCGGACCGACTTTAAGTCAGCGGTAAAAGGTGTCGAGGTCGTGACCGCTCACGCGCGCCAAAACATTCCGTGATCACAAGATCGAAATCGGCGCGCCGCCCTCGCAGCCTCGCAATCGCCGCCCAACACCCTGCACCTGCGGCTTAAGCCAGCGTCGCCCCGAAGCCTGTCACTTCCAAGCGCCTCACTTCCAAGCCTCTCACTTCCATTGCGGGCGCGGCGTCGAGACCGGCTTTTGCTGCTCGGTCTTGGCGGCGGGCGACAGGTTGAGCGTCACCCAGACATTCCAGCCTTCGGGGCGGTAGTGGCTCTCGAACTCGTAATAGCCCTTCACCGCAAACAGCCCGGCGACGCCGGGCGCCGCCTCGAACAGATATCCCACCTGCGGCCCGATGCCGAACACCCGCGACTTCGGGTCGTGGACGAAGGCCGGCGCCCCTTTGTCGTCGGTGAACTGGTCGTACACATAGCCGACCGCGCCGACGTAGAACTGCTTGTTCAGGAATTGGGCGGCGCCCCAGTCGAGGTGGTAGTCGATCCCGTTCTTGTAGTTGGTATCGTGATTCCAGTTGTTGTAGGTGACGCCGAACGTGGCCGAGAATTCGTGCCCCTTCGCCGGATCGAGATAGGTGTAGCCGACGCCGCCGTCCCAGCCGTTGAATCCGAGACCGGTATTGGCGAGCCGCGTCGATTCGTAACTGCCGACGCGGAGATTGGTGGTGGCATAGACCATCAGGTTATGCACACCGGCATTCCAGCGCAGGTTGGCCTGCGGAAACAGATCGGTGAAAGCCGTCACCGAGTCGGAAATCGAACCCTGCCGGGTGATCGTGAACGGGCCGGCAGAGGCGGTCAGCGTGCCGTCGAGCGCCGCCGAATTGCGGCCGTAGGCGGCCAGCATGCTGACCGCGAGCTGCGCACCGAAAAATCTCTGCTCGAAGACATATTGCGGCGACATGAAAAGCAGATCGCCCCGGCCGGTCAGTTCGAGGTCGAGATCCGCCCTGATGTTGACATTGCGCGGCCGCAAGCGGCCGATCTCGACCTGCCGGGCGGCAGCCAGAGCGCCGCTGGCCTCGACAGAGGTGTGATAATAGATCGTCGCGAGGCTCCATCCCGGTTGCAGGGGCGATGCGGCGAAGCTGCCGAACAGTCCCGGGACCCAGAAGCTCACGCCGCCCTGATCGGCCAACGCGGGACATGGTGCAACGGTAATCGCGGCGGCAACGATTGCCGCGGTCCGACGCAGTCGACCGGTTATCCTTGTTGTTTCGGTCATGGACGCCCCCGATCCTTACGACCTTGTCACGCGATTATTGCAACTTCAGCGCGGCAAGGAAACGCCTCCAGCAAGCCCCGCATCGAATCGCCTCCGCGTATCAATACGGCCACACATCATTCAGGTTCGCAATCCGACGGAGCAGGACACCATCTCGCGCGACACCATCCTCGCGCGCCTCCCCGTCCTGCCGCTCAGGTCGGCGGCCTATTTTTCGAACGGGAAGATCACCTTCCAGTCGCGCTTCATCGATATGACCGGCCACCCCCATTTCGGGGCTTCATCGAGTCCCTTGTCGAGCCTGCCGATCGGCGACTTGCGGTCATAGGCATATTCCCGCTCGGCATCGTCGTGATGGACGTAAAGCCCGAGCCTCGCGCCGGAGCCCGAGGTGGTATACTGAAGCATCTGCAGGTCGCCGTCGGAATTACCGAAAGATATGATCGGCCACCGCCCAATGTTTCGGTAGATGCCGACCGGCTTGCCCGGACCATCGTCGATGAAATCGACCTTAGCGGTCTTGACCAATTCGCCCTTGCCGTCCTTGCCAATCCGGAATTGCGTCACACCGGACGAGCCGACCACCTGCTCCGGCGGTATTCCGTAGACGCGCCCGGTCCATGGCCGCATGAAATCGATCCCGCCACCGGACACGATGAAGGTCTTGAAGCCGTTGGCGCGCAGATATTGCATCACCTCGAGCATCGGCTGATAGACGAGTTCGTCGTAGGGCCGCTTGAAGCGCGGGTGACGCGCGGTCTTCATCCAGTCGCGCACCGTCTGCTCGAACTCCGGGACAGTCATGCCGCTATGGGTCGCCGCGACAATGGCCAGGATCCCCTTCTCGCCCGCCTTGGCCGCGGTCGCGACGTCGCCCTTCAGAAGCGAACGGAACGGCTCCTTTGTCTTCCATTCCGGATGCTGCGGCGCCAGCGCCTTGATCCGGTCGAAGGCGAACGCCATCTGGAAATAGAACGGCTGTTCGCACCACAGCGTGCCGTCATTGTCGAAGGTCGCAATCCGCTCCTCGGGCGGCACGTAATCCGGCGAGCCTTGCGTCGTGACCCGCGTCACGAAATCGATGATCGCCTTTTTTGGCGCACCGTCATTCCAGGACGGCAGCGGATCGGTCTGTGCGAAGGCCGGCGCCATCATCGCCAGCAAAACCGCAGCCACAAGGCTCAAGCGATACCCCGTACTACGCATTCGCATGCCCATCTCTCCGACCCCGCTTGGACGTCATGCCGCCGGATCGCCGCCCCGCACCAAGGCACGCCGTCATTCAAATATAATGATCAGTCTTGCCGCTGAAACAAATTCTGCGCCTCGATGGCGAGGAACGCGCGCCACAACATCAAAGCTTGCGGACCTCGCCGTACCAACGTTCAAGAACGGATGCGGGTCGCGCTCATTCCATATCCGTGGAATCGCGACCGCCCGGCTCACTTCGCCGCGGTTGCGAATAATTTTTCCAAAGTCGTATTGGCGCGCAAGCATCGAGATGACATCTAGGAGGCAGGAGCGACTTCTGACTTGGTGAACTTTTGGCTTTCGATCCTATGCCTGCGGGCGGGAGCGGTCCGCATGGCCCGTTCTGCACGAGTTGCAATGAGCCCATCGCAAACGGGCAGCGCAGTGTGCGCGTCCACTTCAACAACGACCCGAAAGGGCACCGCGGACTGAGCGGGCTTTACCACGAGCAATGCAGCAAGGCGTTCGCGTCGCTGGCGCACGTGATCAACCTGACCTCCTTCAGACCGTTCTGAGCGCAGTGGCCATCGTCAGTTCCTGACGCGGCCGGCGGGAAGTGCGGCTCCCGCCGACCGCGCATCGGTCAGCCGCCGCCGGCTACGCTCTTCATCTTTTCGATCGCCTCTTCGATCGTGAAGCTGTTCGGCTTCTGAATCGGCGGGAATTCCTTGAAGGTGTCCGCCCATTTCGCGGCGACCATGTTGATCGTCAGGGCGATGTAATCGCGGCGCAGGAACCACTCCCAGTATGTGTTCGAGGTGATATCCGCGAACTCATAGGGGTCGGTCCGCAGGTTGTAGAGCTTGGGAAGCCGCAGCCGCGTAAACGGCTCGGCCCAGACCTGCAGCGTGCCCTTGCAACGCTGCTCCATGAACACGCATTTCCAGTTGTCGTAGCGCAGCGCGATGATGTCGCCGTCGTCGCTGATATAGACGAACAGCTTGCGCGGCGACTCCTTCTCCTGCCCGGTCAGGTAGGGCACAAGGTTGTAGCCGTCGATGTGGTTCTTGTAGGTGCGCCCGCAGGCCTGATAGCCCGTCTTGGCCTTTCCGACGATGTCAGGTTCGCCGGCGATCGCGAGGAAGGTCGGGAACCAGTCGTGGTGCTGGACGATTTCGGTCGAAACCTGACCCGGCTCTATCTTTCCCGGCCAGCGTACCAGCATCGGAACGCGGAACGCGCCCTCCCAGTTGGTGTTCTTCTCCGAGCGGAACGGCGTCATGCCGCCATCCGGCCAGCTGTTGCGGTGTGGCCCGTTGTCGGTCGAATATTGCACGAACGTATTGTCGGTGATGCCGAGTTCATCAAGGAAGTCGAGCATCTGTCCGACATTCTTGTCGTGATCGATCATGGTGTCGTGATACGGCGACTGCCATCGGCCGGCCTGGCCGAGGCTGTCCTTCTTGGTGTGGGTGTAGAGATGCATGTGGGTGGTGTTGAGCCAGACGAACCACGGCTTGCCATCGGCCTCCGCCCGCTTGATGAAGTCCTTCGCCGCTGCGACGAATTCGTCATCGCAGGTTTCCATGCGCTTTGCGTTGAGCGGACCGGTGTCCTCGACCTTCTGCTTGCCGATCTTGCCCCAGCGCGGCTCGATAGTGGCGTCATCCTTGTCCGTCGCCCATGAGTGAATGACGCCGCGCGGCCCGTAATTCTTGCGGTAGTTCGGGAAGTCCTTTTCCGGCGGGTAGTCGTACATCTCCGGCTCTTCCTCGGCGTTGAGGTGATAGAGGTTGCCGAAGAATTCATCGAACCCGTGATTGGTCGGCAGCATGTGATTGAGATCGCCGAGGTGGTTCTTGCCGAACTGTCCGGTGGCGTAACCCTGGTTCTTCAGGGCGCCGGCGATGGTCAGCGCCTTGTCAGTCATGCCGATCGGTGCGCCGGGAAATCCCACCTTGGACAGGCCGGTGCGCAGCACGCTCTGCCCGGTGATGAAGGACGAGCGGCCGGCGGTGCAGGATTGTTCACCGTAGCTGTCGATGAACATCATGCCTTCCCTGGCAATCCGATCGATGTTGGGCGTCCTGTAGCCCATCAGCCCGTGCGAATAACAACTCAGGTTCGAGATACCGATATCGTCGCCCCAGATGACAAGGATGTTCGGCTTTCCTGATTTGGCCATGACCACGTTTCCTTTCCGAAAATGCTCACGTCTCTTTGGCCGGACTTTGCCGCAATGTTCTTTGTCGGCGCGTCGCGGGCCTTAGAATTCAAACGCGCGCTGTCATGTTG
>JAEWHY010000409.1 GCA_023387555.1 Pseudomonadota bacterium | reverse complement strand
TCGAGATACTCGGGCCCGGCGGTCTCTGCGAGCCGTTGCTCGGCGTCGGATCGTGTGATGCGCGGCATGCGGCTCTCCGGAGGCTATTGGTCACGCAGGCTGACAGCGATCGGCCCTTGCCCTCGTGCCCGCAGTCTGGTGTAATTCGAACCTTCGTTCGGTCAGCGAACAATACTGTATTTTACCCGTCCGGGCCAGCGTTCCGTCAGGAGGCTTTCGCCATGCTGAGTGCAGAGCAAAACGAACTCATCACCCGCACCAATCCGGGAACCAAGGCCGGCAACCTCCTGCGCCGCTACTGGCAGCCTGCGGCGCTGGTCGAGGAACTGGCCACCAACCGGCCGATCAAGCCGGTCAGGTTGATGGGCGAGGACCTCGTGATCTTCAAGGACGGGCAGGGCCGTTACGGCCTGATCGCGCGCGGCTGCCCGCATCGCGGCACCGACCTTGCGTTCGGGCGGCTCGAGGCAGACGGGCTGCGCTGCTCGTTCCATGGCTGGAAGTTCGACGTCACCGGCCAGTGTTTGGAGACTCCGGCCGAGCCTGAGGGGTCCAACCTGTGCAAGAACATCCGGCAGAAGTCCTATCCGGTGGTGGAGAAGAGCGGCATCCTGTTCGCCTTTATGGGTCCGGGCGAGCCGCCGGCTTTCCCGGATTTCGACTGCTTCGTCGCGCCCGATGAATACACCTTCGCCTTCAAGGGATTGATCGAGTGCAACTGGCTGCAGTCGCTGGAGGTCGGCATCGACCCCGCGCATACCTCGTGGCTGCACCGCTTCTTCGAGGACGAGGATACGTCGAAGTCCTACGGCAAGATGTTCCGCGACTCGACATCGGATGCCGACATGCCGATGACCAGGATCATGCGCGACTTCCCGCGTCCGCGCATCGAGGTCGAGCAGACCGATTATGGCCTGCGCCTGAACACGCTCCGTCAGATCAGCGACAAGTCAGTGCACGTGCGGACCACCAATCTGGTGTTCCCCAATGCCTTCATGATCCCGATGAGCCAGGAGATGACGATCTCGCAATGGCATGTACCGATCGATGAGACGTCGCACTACTGGTACTGCATCTTCACGAGCTTCGGCTCGAAGGTGGACAAGGAGGAGATGCGGCGCCAGCGGCTTGAGCTTTACGAATTGCCGAATTACGTGCCGCGCAAGAACAAGTCCAACGACTATGGTTTCGATCCGCACGAGCAGGCGCACGAGACCTACACGGGCATGGGCGCTGACATCAACATTCATGACCAGTGGGCCTGCGAGTCGATGGGACCGATCCAGGATCGCACCAAGGAGCATCTCGGCCAGTCCGACAAGGCGATCACCGCCTATCGGCGTCTGCTGCGCGCGGCCATCGAACAGGCCAGCAAGGGCGAGCGCACGATCATGGTACTTGATGACAAGCAGGCGCATGAGATCACCGGACCGGTCTGCGTGGATGGCGTCGGGCCGGTGGCCGACTGGCAGGAGTACGCCAGGACCGCGCATGAACGCCGCCGCCAGACCAAGAGCTGGGCGAACGGGCATTGATCTTCTTTCTCCCTCCCCTGAAAGGGGAGGTTCGGCATGCGCAGCATGCCGGGGAGGGGTCTTTTTTCAGATCTCTCGCTTGACCCCCACCCGACTGCCTTCGCTATGCTTCGGCAGTCGACCTTCCCCTTTCAGGGCGGAGGTTAGAAGGCTGGAGCAATGATGTCCTCCCGCGACCGCGCATCCTTGAGCTTTGTCGAGCGTCACAACCTCTGGAGTGACGAGCAATTCCGGCTGGCCGCAAGCGCCGAACGCGAGATCGAGGATCGCAAGCTCGAACTGGTGCGGTTCTCCTTTCCCGATCAGCATGGCGTGCTGCGCGGCAAGACCATTGCGGCCGCGGAAGCCGCGAAGCTGATGCGCAACGGCGTCTCGATGACGACGACGCTGCTCGCCAAGGATACCTCGCATCGCACGGTATTTCCGGTGTTCACGCCGGGCGGCGGCTTCGCCATGCCCGAGATGCAGGGCGCCGGCGACTTCCTGATGATCGCCGATCCGTCGACGTTCAAGGTGTTGCCTTGGGCGCCCAATACCGGCTGGGTGCTCTGCGACATGTATTTCCCGAACGGCAAGCCGGTGCCGTTCTCAACGCGCCAGCTCTGCCGCGATCAGCTAGCGCGATTGCGCGACACCGGCTTCGACCTGATGGCCGGACTTGAGGTCGAATTTCATCTCTATCGCATCGAGAACCAGCGGCTGGCGCCGGCCGATGCGACCTGGCCGGGCGAGCCGATCGACGTCAGCTATATCCACCAGGGCTTCCAGCTTCTCGCCGAGGCGCGCTCTGACCAGATTGAGCCGATCCTGGAGCCGTTCTGGCGCGCCGTCACCGCGCTTGGCCTGCCGTTCCGGTCGCTGGAGGTCGAACTCGGTCCGAGTCAGTGCGAATTCACCTTCCGGCCCGAGATTGGAATCGTCTCGGCCGACATGATGGTGCTGTTCCGCAGCGCGATGAAGCAGATCGCGCGCCGGCACGGGCTGCATTGCACCTTCATGTGCCGGCCGGGTCTGCCGAATGCTTTCTCCAGCGGCTGGCATCTGCATCAATCGCTGATCGACCGGAAAACCAAGGCCAACGCGTTTGTCTCGGGGGACGCTGCTTCCGTGTTGTCGCCGCTCGGCCAGCAATGGCTCGGCGGGCTTCTCGCCAATGCGCGCGCCGCGGCGGCCTTCACCACCCCGACGCTGAACGGCTACAAGCGCTATCGCGCCTATGCGCTTGCGCCCGATCGCGTGATCTGGGCGCAGGACAATCGCGGCGTGATGGTGCGTGTCATCGGGCAGCCGGGCGATCCTGCGACGCATCTGGAAAATCGCATCGGCGAGCCGGCGGCCAATCCGTATCTGTATATCGCGTCACAGATCGCCTGCGGGCTCGACGGTGTCGCGCGCAGCCTCGATCCGGGACCGTCCGCCGATACGCCCTACGAAACCGAAGCCGAGATGATGCCGAAGAGCCTTGGTGACGCGCTGGCTGCGCTGCGGAGCAATGCGTGCTTCCGGCAGGCCTTTGGCAGCGACTTCGTGGATTATTTCATCCGCATCAAGGAGGCGGAGATCGCCCGCTTCCAGAGCGAAGAGAAGGCCGATACGCCCGACATCACGCGGTGGGAGCAGAAAGAATATTTCGATCTGTTCTGACACTGGGGGCGCCTCGGCGCCAGAAATCGGGTCGCGCTGCGCGCTGCGCGGCTCTATCCTCCGCGTGAGGATATTCC
>JAEWHY010000154.1 GCA_023387555.1 Pseudomonadota bacterium | reverse complement strand
TGCCGTGGATCAGTGGTATCGAAAGTACGCCGAAAAGGAGATGAAGGATGTGAAGGTGTGCATGTCCTTCGTGCACGCTCCCGGCGCTCTCCACATGGCGAGGACCAAAGTGACCAAGCCGGAGCAGATGAAGGGCATGAAGGTCCGGCCCGCGCAGGCGACCGTCGCATCGTTTATGACGTCTTTGGGAGCCACCAATGTTCAGGCGTCGGCGGTCGAGGCGCGAGACGTGATCGAAAAGGGCGTTGCGGACGGCCTGACCTTCCCGTGGGGCTCGGTCCTGCTCTTCAAGATCGACAACGCAGTCAAATACCATCTCGACGTGCCGATGTACGTTACTCCGCTGGTCTTTGCGATCAACAAATCGAAGTTCAACTCGCTCTCCGAGAAGCAGAAGAAAGCCCTGGAAAGCCATTGCAACGCAGACTGGGGGGTGCGGCTCGTCACGCCATGGACGAAGTTTGAAGAGGGCGGACGCGACAAGATGCGTACGCTGCCAGGTCACGATGTCTATGGACTGAGCGACGCAGAGATCGAGTCCTGGAAGGTTGCTGCGAAGCCTGTAACGGATCGCTGGTCGGCCTCGGTCAAGAAGGTGGGGGCCGATCCAAAGGTGGTCATGGATGAGCTTCAAGCGGTTCTGAAGAAGAACGACGCCTTGTACTAGGCGCGGCGTCGAGCGAAGTCGCGCGCACCAGCCTTCCGTCAGGAAGGCTGGTGCGGCGGCGGCTTCGCTCCAACCTCCGGCGGCGGCAAGGATTTGTGCCATCTTTGGAAGCCTCGATCCACGATCGATCAGCTCCCAATCTGTCCCCCCGTATTTCTTCGGTACCTATGCATGACCAAGTTCATGGACGGATTCATTGATTCGATCGAATTGATCGCGGCGTTTTTCATTGGCGTCGTAGCGTTCGACGTGTTCGTGTCGGTGCTGCTGCGTTATTTCTTCGGCTACACCATCCCCGACGCCTATGATTTCGGTCAGTTGCTGCTCGGCATCCTGATATTCTGGGGTATTGCCGCGACCAGCTATCGCGGGACGCACATCACCGTCGATCTGCTCTGGGCCAATGTGAACGCGTTCTGGCAGCGCGTGATCGACGTGTTCGCGACACTCGTGCTGCTGTTTGTGGTTTCGGTTCAGACCTATACGCTGTTCGACAAGGTCGCGACCACATACAGCGACAACCTCCAGACCTTCGACATGCGGATCCCGGTCTGGCCATTCTTCGCGATCGCCTGGCTCGGCGATCTCGCCGCCGTGCTGCTGATCGCGGTCCGCACCTACCGGCTGGTTTTCCATCCCGAACTTATCAAGCCCGTCAACGAAGCGTCGAAGTCAGGCGAGTGAGTATGCCCAATGTCCACTGACGCAGTTGCCGTTATCGGGTTCGTCTCGCTCTTCGCGCTGATGCTGCTGCGGGTGCCGATCGGCATGGCGATGGGTCTCGTCGGCGTGACCGGCTTCGGCTACCTGACCAGCATGGAGCCGGCACTCAAGATCATCGGCCACACCACCATGCGCACGGTGACCGATTTCAACTATGCCGTGGTGCCGCTGTTCCTGCTAATGGGTTCGTTCGCGACCACCTCCGGCATGAGCCGCGAATTGTTCCGCGCCGCGAATGCTTTTATCGGCCATCTGCGCGGTGGCCTCGGCATCGCGACCATTTTCGCATGCGGCGGTTTCGCCGCGATCTGCGGCTCCTCGGTCGCGACCGCCGCCACCTTCTCGCGCGTCGCCTATCCGGAGATGCGCCGCTTCAACTATCCGCAGAGCTTCTCCGCCGGAGTTATTGCCGCGGGCGGCACGCTTGGCATCATGATCCCCCCGAGCACGGTGCTCGCGATCTATGGCATCATCACCGAGCAGGACATCGGCAAGTTGTTCATCGCTGGTGTCATTCCCGGCATTCTCGCTGTGATGATGTATGCCGCCACCGTGTCGGTCATCGGCTGGACGCGGCCGGGATTTCTCCCGGCGGGTCCGCGTGCGACCTGGACCGAGCGGGTCGAGAGCATCAAGGGCGTCTGGGCGACGCTGCTCCTTTTCGCCTTCGTGATCGGCGGCCTGTATGGCGGCATCTTCACGGCGACAGAGGCCGCCGGCGCCGGAGCGGGCGGCGCGTTCCTGATCGGCGTTGCGCGCAGGCGTCTCTCCGGCCAGCAGATCCTGCAGTGCCTGCTGGAGACCACCCGAACCACAGCGGCCGTGTTCACGATCCTGATCGGCGCGCTGCTGTTTGGCTACTTCCTGACCATCACCCAGACTCCGCAAAAGGTGACGGCGTTCCTGACCGGGCTCGGCATCGGCAACTACGGCGTGCTGACGCTGATCCTGATCATGTACCTGCTGCTCGGCTGCCTGATGGACGCACTGGCGATCGTCATTCTCACCGTGCCGATCATCTTCCCCCTGATTAAGGAAATGGGCTTCGACCCGATCTGGTTCGGCATCATCATCGTGATGACGGTGGAGCTCGGCCTGATCCATCCGCCGGTGGGCATGAATATCTTCGTCATCAAGAGTGTGCTCGAGGACATCAAGATATCGACCATCTTCGTCGGGGTGATCCCGTTCATCATCACGGATCTGATCCGGCTGGCGATCCTGGTCATCTTCCCCGCGCTTGCGACCTGGCTGCCATCGCATATGTAGCGGGCAACCTGTCGTTGAAGGGGCGAACGCGCCGCGACCAGGGGGGGCTCGCTCCGCTGTGGTGGACCGTCAGGCATCCCCGATGTAGGCTCCAATACGAGACCGGCACGCGCCAGCCTTAACATGATATTTGGCAATAGCGCCCTAGATCTCGGATAAATGCCGCTACAGGAAACGCCATGGGGACCTCGCATTCGCGCTTCGCATCGCACCTGATGCAAATGCCGGTTCAATCGATCTCCGACCTGGTAGATGCGATTGGCGGTGCGCGATTTGAACAGACCTTGATCGAATTCATGAACGCGGTTTGCGGTGCACAATATTGCGCGCTGTATCGCCTTGAAAACGATAACCTGAGCAGGGTCGCTGATGTCAGCACGAATGCGAGCGGTCTGGCGCACCAGCAGGGTGTCCGCTATCTCGCGGAGCAGCACTGGCGAAGAGATCCGGTCATCATGCAGGCTCAGGGCAAGGCGGCCTGTGGTGGCTCGGTGATGGTGGCGCGCGTCAACACCCGCGAGTATTCCGACCCCTATCTTCGGGATATCTATCGCAGAGCTAGTATCAGCGAGCGGATGATTGTCGGGCGCGGTGCTTCCGATCAAGGCATCCACGTCAACATCCTGAGCCTTCTTCGACCGCAGCGAAGCGGGCCGTTCTGCGAGGGCGACATCGGCCGTATCCAGGATCTGGCCGGACTTCTCATTGCGACGGTTGCGAAACATGCGGAGATGACCCGGGGCAAAGGGGCAGATGCTGGTTTGGAGTCGGTTGCCGAGATCGAGCGATGCATCTCGAAGATGCCGGACGCACTGCCGATGCGTGAAGCGCAGGTCTGCGCGCGCATCCTGTCCGGCCGGACGGCACCCGATATCGCCGCTGATCTGGGGATCGGTGAGGAGAGTGTCGCGACCTATCGCAAACGGGCTTATCGTCGTCTGAACGTGGCAAGCCGCCATGAATTGCTGATCTGGTATCTGCAGCAAAGGCAGCGCCAGGGGTTGGTTAACTAAGACTGGTCCCGCCGAGGCAGTACGTGTTTTCGGATCGCGTCGCGAGCGCCGCACGCTGCTGTCGGCAGCTTTCCCACGAGATCGTATCAAGGGAAGCAGCTGAACGTCCCCCGAACAGGGGACTGAAGGCGCTCTTGAGTCGTCCTATGCTCATCTGCTCCGCAGCAATGAGATTCGGATGATTCGAAGGTCAATTGCCACCGCTGATGCGCTCGAAAAGGCGGTGCAACAGCTGATTGCCATTGTCGGCCCTGACCGGGTGATCACCGAAAGGGTTGGACTCCGTCGCTACGAAGACGCCTACACCCCATTCTTCGGTGAGCCCGAGCTTCAGTTGAGGCCGGCCGCTGCGGTTACGCCGATTGACGTGGCGGAGATACAGGCGGTTGTTCGCGCGGCCAACGAACTCGGGATATCACTGTACCCGGTTTCGAAGGGGCAGAACCTCGGCTATGGCGGAGCTGCGCCGACCTATAGCGGAAGCGTTATCATCGATCTCAGCCGGCTGGACCGGATCATCGACGTCAACGAAGACGACGGTACCTGTCTTGTCGAGCCAGGCGTCTCGTTCCTGCAGCTTCATCGCTACTTCCAGGCACGCAGCCTCGATTTCATGGTTTCGACTGGCGAACCGGGGCACGGGAGCGTCGTTGCCAACGCGCTGGAGCACGGCATCAGCGTCGTGCGCGGCGACAATTTCGCGGCCGCCTGCGGCATGGAAGTCGTGCTGCCGGACGGGTCCCTGCTGCGTAC
>JAEWHY010000222.1 GCA_023387555.1 Pseudomonadota bacterium | reverse complement strand
ACCGCGGTGCCCTCGAGATGGATGACATTGGCGGCGCGCAGCAGCAGCGAACTCGGATATTCGCCGAGCGCGAGCGGGCGACCGTTCTCGATGGCGGCGTTCCACGGATCGGAAATGGCGTCGTCGGCGCGATCCGTTGGCGCCCCGGCCCCTGACGGCGCTGGAAGATCGCTTTGGCTGGCGCTGCCACGCAGCGCACGGATCGTCATTGCGGCATTTCCTCGTGGCCGACGTTGAATCGCCGCCTTCGCCAACAGCCTAAAGCGCTATGTGGACTTGTCAACGTAGCTCGCGGATCGAGCAATCGTTCAGCACGATCGGAATGCGCGGCGCGGCTTGATCGCGTTGAATTGCGAATCTGCACGCCGCTCCGACGTCCCCGATGCGGGTAGCATCCGGCCGGGCGCTCCGGTAAAATGAGAGAAATATCAAGGCCTTGCAGGCCAAGATCCGCAATCTTTAAACAATCTTAACCAAATCCGCCTTTGATCCTGCGTTGTTCACACGGCGTGCGTTCGAAAGCTTCGCCAGCACCTTGGCGCAGCCGCGCGACGACGAAGGACCACGAGCGCATGTTCACTCTGTCGCGGCTTGCGATCGCCGGACTTGTCGCCACGACGCTGTCCGGCTGCGGGTCGCTCTCGATGTTCGAGGGCTTCCTGTCATCGGACGGTGCGTTCGCCCAGAAGCAGCCTGCCACCGGCAAGGCCTATGTGTTCCGCGGCATGGGCGGCCGCTTCGCGTCGTTCGAGATGGATTATCTGCGCGACAAGATCGCGGCGAGCGGCATCGACGCCGAGACCTACAACCATATCAACTGGTCGGGTCCGGCGGACGAAGCGATCGCGCGCTACAAGAAGAACCCGCAGCCGATCATGGCGATGGGACATTCAGCGGGCGGCGATGCGGCGCTGGCCTTTTCCTGGAAGCTGAAGAATGCCGGCGTTCCGGTCAGCCTCGTGGTCGCTTTCGACCCGACCCGCCGGGCGCCTACGGTGCCGAACAATGTCGACCGCTTCATCAACATCTACCAGTCGATGAATGTCTTCGGCGGCGGATACGTGCGCCAGGCGGCGGATTTCCGCGGGCATTTCTCGACCGTGGACCTGCGCAACTACTGGGAGGTCCTGCACGTCAATATGGTCAAGATCCGCGGCCTGCAGGACAAGATCGTCGCCAAGGTGGTCCAGATCTCGACGCTGCCGGTTCAGCTCGAGGGACCGACCGTGCCGATCCGTTACATCATGCCCCGCGGCGAGCCGATCGAATTGTGGGATTCCGGCGTCGGGGTCCACGCCGAGCCAGGTGACACCGTCCGCACCATCGCGCAACGCTACGACGTCCCGGTCTGGGCCGTGGCGCAGCTTAACGATATCCGCGCAAATGCCAGCCTTGAGCCGGGCCGCCGGCTGATCGTGCCGCGGCACCTGGAAGCCGCGGCCTTCGGCGCACCGGCGCTTACGAGCTACGCGCCGGTGCGGCAATGAAGGCGTCCCGCTGAAAACGGGACGCGTTTTGACACCGACGCGCCTATTGGGCGGTCTTCTTGCCGTCCTTGTCGTACTGCTTCAGGAACGCGGTCAGATCCTTGATCCGCTTTTCGTCCTTCAGGCCCGCATAGATCATCTTGGTGCCGGGAATCTTGGCGCGCGGATTCTGGATGTATTCGGCAAACACAGCCTCATCCCAGACGATGCCGGAATTCTTGTTGGCCTCTGAATAATTGTATCCCTCGATGGTTCCGGACTTGCGCCCGAACAATCCGTTGAGCGACGGCCCGACGCCATTCTTTGCGGTCTCGCCGACCTGGTGGCAGGCGCGGCATTGCACGAACACCTTCTCACCGGCGGCGGCGTCCTGAGCCTGCGCCGGTGCGGTGATGGCGACAACGGCAAAAGTGGCGGCAGCGAAAATCCTGATCATGAGGTCCTCGGGTTAGAGTCAGAGCGGTATGAAACGATAGGCGGTGCCTGCACGTTCCACCTGGCCCAATCCAGGCCAGGCGATGTGGAAGCCAACCAGCGGGATCCGGTCGTGCGACAACTGGTCAAGCAGGCGTTTGCGGGTCGCGATGCCCTGATCGCGATCGAAGTCGGCGCCGATGCGCCAGTCCGGCCGCGCGAATGAAATCGCGGTGTTGGTCAGCACATCGCCGCCGATCAGCAGCCGCTGGCCGCCATCTTCGATCACGACCGCCATGTGGCCGGGGGTATGTCCGGGGGTCGCGAGATAGGTGAGGCCGGGTGCAACGCGATCGCCGTCCTTGCGGCGTTCGACCTTCTTTTCGATGGTCTTGAGAATGCGGTTTGTCGCCATCGCCATGCCCTTGAGGGCATCCGGCACGCGCGCAGCCGTATCCGGGTGGGTCCAGAAATCCCACTCGTCGGCAGCGACCACGTAGCTGGCGTTCGGGAAGCGGTCGGCGTCGCCGAAGTCGTCGATCACGCCCCACAAATGATCGGCGTGGCCGTGCGTGAAAACCACCTTGGTGATGGACTCCGGCGCGATGCCGGCGGCTTCCAGATTTTCCTGCAGCTTGCCGGCGGTCGGTTGGAAGTTGGGACCGGAACCCGCGTCGATCAGGATGCGTTCGCTGCCGCTCCGCACCAGCACCACATTGGTCTGCGAGGGCGCGCCGCCTTCGGGCAGCCCGTGGGCCTTGAACAGCGCGGCGGCCTCCGCCAGCGGCGTGTCCGGCAGCGAGAAGGAGAGCGGCACGTTCAGCACGCCATCGCTGACGATAGAGACCTCGAGCGCGCCCACCTTGTGCGTCACCGATTGTGCGGCGCACAAGGTGCGTGCTCCGAGCGGCGCCGCGACCATCGCGCCGAGCCCGGCCAATACGTGGCGACGATGCAGTCGCAGATTGGCTGTCGCATCCGTCATGAGTCTGTCACGCCCGCGGTTGTTGTTGCGATTCATCATAGCGAAACTCCGGCCACAACGGACCGCCCAATTGCCGCAGCGCAAAATGCTTTTCCTGCGGCGGCTGTTCGGAGCGCGAGTCTTTCGAAAAGGCGGTGCGACATGGAAACAAGTTTCAATTTGTTCGCGAGCCATTGACCAAAGCCACCAAGTCTGGCGGAGTCAAGAAGTTGTCCAAACAGCCTTTTCCCCCCATCCGAGCCGAGAGCTTCATGTCCAGATTGTCTTGTGAGAAGAGGGGCGTGCTGGCCCGTCGCGCGCTTGTCGCGACGCTGCTTGCGCTCGGTGCCGCTCTGACATTGACGCAGCCTGCCGCCGCGCAATCGCCGGCGGATGTCGTCGTGCTGGCCGGCCCGTGCGCGAGTTGCCATGGTCCCGACGGGCGCTCTCCCGGTCCGATCGTTTCGATCGCCGGACGGCCTGAGGCGTTGCTGCTGCAGCAGCTCAAGGCGTTCAAGTCCGACAATCCGCCGCCCGGCACGACCATCATGAACCGGTTGGCCAAGGGCTATTCCGACGAGCAGCTGGCAGCGCTGGCCGCGCATTTCTCCAAGATCAGCGCGAACGCTCCCGCGGCTTCGGCCAAGAAGAAGGGCAAGTGACCATGGCACAGTCGAGGTTCTCACGGCGTCAGGCCCTTGCGATGCTCGGCGGAGCAGGCGCCGCCAGTTTGTCGTTCTCCATGCCGGCGATTGCCCAACAAGCCGCCGGACGGGTGGTTGTGGTCGGCGGCGGCTTCGGCGGCGCGACCGCGGCGCGCTATTTGAAGCGCGGAAATCCAAAGCTGTCGGTCACGCTGATCGAGCCGGCAAAGCGGTTCTATACGTGTCCGTTCACCAAC
>JAEWHY010000315.1 GCA_023387555.1 Pseudomonadota bacterium | reverse complement strand
TGCGATGCTTGCAAGGTCGCGGCCGGTCTGGGTTCTGGCGGGCGCGCTGGTCATCGGCGTCACGACCTCTGTGACGACGGCATTGCAGGTCGCGGGCTTCCAGATCCCGACCGACGTCGTACAGATGATTCCGTTCGCGACCATCATCCTGGTCCTGGCGCTGCTCGGCCGGCATGCCGGCTTGCCGGCCGCGCTTGGATTGCCTTATCACCGCGGCGCCCGCTGACGGGCGAAGGCGGAGCAAAGAGGAAAGCTCATGTCGGACACCAAGGTCTATATTCTGGACGGCGGCTCGATCGTCATCGACGGGTTTCATATGTTCTGGAACGTCGGCCCGGCCGGCGAAGTCCGCATCCCGGTCTATTCCGTCCTTGTCGAACACAAGGAGGGGCTCTTTCTGTTCGACTCGGGATTCGATCTCGATCACATGAACCGCGTGCTGCCCTTCGAGAAGCCGCTACAGACCGAGGACCAGACGATTCCGGGCGCGCTGGCCAAGATCGGGCTGAAGCCGGATGACGTCACCCACATGGTCAACAGCCATTTCCACATCGATCATTCGGGCGGCAATCATCACATCAAGAGGGCACAGCAGTTCTGCCATAAGGAAGAATGGGAGGCGTGCCTAAATCCGCAACCGTTCGAGCGCCTCGGCTATTCCTATGTGGGCTTCGCCGCTGACATGATCGCTGCGCGTGCCAAGGCGGCCGGCCAGCCGGTGCCTGCGATCGAACCGCATCTGTCGCGGCCCTGGAATCTGCTGCATGGCGATGTCGAGATTGCCAAGGACATGTGGCTGCTGGAGACCCCCGGCCACACCGACGGACATTACAGCCTGCTGATCAAGGGCCTCGACCGCAAGCCGATGCTGTTCGCCTTCGACGTCGCTTATTGCCGCGCCAATCTCGAGCGGAACATCTGCGTCTCGTTCCACTCGAAGCCCGAGCAACTCGTCAAGTCGATGCAGCGCATCCGCGATCTGGTCAAGGAACATGACGCCGAACTGATGTTCAGCCACGATCCCGAGGAATATCCGAAGTATCTGAAGGCGCCGGCGTATTACACCTGATCTGCCGCTCGGATTACAGGACCTGATCTTCCGCGCCGAGACCTTTCAAGGCGGTGCCCGGCTCAATAACCTCGCCGGGCGTCGATCTGGTGCAGCGGCGGTAGTCCGGCGCGGACGCGGCGGATGCTTTCGGCGACTTCGCGCGCCGCTGCTTCGGGCACCGTAATGCTCGCGAGGTGAGGGGTGATGAGCACGTTTTCCATCCGCCAGAAAACGTGATCCTTCGGGAGTGGCTCCACGACAAAGACGTCGAGCGTGGCTTCCGCGATCGCGCCCGATTGCAGCGCTGCGATCAGGGCCGGCTCGTCGACCACGGCGCCGCGCGACGCATTGATCAATTTGGCGCCATCCGGCAGCAGGGCCAGCCGTCGGGCGTCGAGGAGGCCGCGCGTCTCGGGTGTCAGCGGCAGCAGAATGACCAGGATTTCGGTCTTCCGGAGGAAGTCGTCGAGCGACGCGATGCCGGCGCTGCATGTCACGCCCGGAATATTTTCGGGCTGCGGCTCCAGCCGCGCACGTCGAAGCCGGTGCGGGCCAGCGCCTCCGCGGCCGGTCCGCCGAGTTCGCCGAGGCCAAGGATACCCACGCGAATGTCCGATAGCGCCCGCGGATGCACGTATTGCCATTCGGCCCGGCGCTGGGCGCGCTCGAAAAGATGGATGTCGCGCGCATAGCGGATGACGGAAAACAGCACGTAGGACGACATCAGCGACACCATCCCGGTGTCGGAGAGGCGCGAAATCGGCACCTCCGGCAGGTCGTCACGCCCGACAAGGGAATCCACCCCGGCGCCGAGATTGGTCACGAGCTTCAGGTTGGGAAATCGAGCAAAAAACCCCGGGGGCGGTTTCCAGGCCAGTGCGTAGTGCACGGTGGCCGGGTCGACCGCATCGGGATCGGTATGAAATTCGAGGTCCGGAAGTTCGGCGGTGAGCGTCCGTTTCCAGGCCGCCGGATCGTCGAACTCGCTGTAGAAAATCAGGGCATCCCTGGTCATGCCGCGCGCGCCTTCTCGATGAGCCTGACCATCGCTGTGATCGCCATTTCATAGCCCAGCGGGCCGAGGCCAGCCACGATTCCGGTCGCAGCCTTCGAGATGAACGAGTGATGCCGGAATGGTTCGCGCTTGTAGATGTTGCTCATATGCACTTCGATAATCGGCTTTTCATAGGCCAGAAGCGCGTCGAGAATGGCGATCGAAGTATAGGTGAGGCCAGCGCCATTGATCAGAAGGCCGTCGGTGCCCTGCCGTGCGGCCTGGGTCCAGTCGATCAACTGGCCTTCGTGGTTGGATTGACGGAAATCAAGGGCCGCACCGAGATGATCGGCGTGTGTGCGGCAGCGGGCTTCGATCTGAGCAAAGCTTTCGGTGCCGTAGGCGCCCTTGGCATCGAGCCCATAGAGGTTGGCGCTGGGCCCGTTCAAGAAAAGAATGCGTGTCTGTGTCACACTCTGAAATCCCGCGGCTGCGATCCGGCCAGTCAAATCACAGCGCGCGAGAAATATCAAAGGTGGCTGGGGCCGCCCC
The DNA here is from genome assembly GCA_023387555.1 of Pseudomonadota bacterium. Taxonomy (GTDB): domain Bacteria; phylum Pseudomonadota; class Alphaproteobacteria; order Rhizobiales; family Xanthobacteraceae; genus Pseudorhodoplanes. The sequence continues at coordinate 6,223 of JAEWHY010000315.1, read as the reverse complement.
ATGGCGGAGGCTGGCCTTCGGCTATTGCAGGAGCAGCCAGACCCCCGCGAGCGACAGCGCCGGAACGTATGTGATCAGCACAAGGGCGACGAGATAAAGCACCGCAAAAGGCAGGATGCCGCGGTAGATCGTCTTCAGGTCGATCCCGAGCACGGCCTGCGCAACGAAGATGTTGATGCCGAATGGCGGCGTGAAAAGCCCGATGGCGAGATTGACCATCAGCACGATGCCGAAATGAACGGTGTCGATTCCGAGCGCCTTGACGATCGGTATCAGCAGCGGTGTCAGCAGCAGGATCGCGGACAATGGATCGAGAAAGCAGCCGACCAGCAGCAGAACGACATTCACGATCAGCAGGAACGACCATGGGCCGACACCGAGCGCCTGCAGCCAGTTGACCAGCGCGGCGGGAACCTGATTGACCGTCAGAAGCCACGAAAAGACGCCCGCGCAGGCCACGACGATGAGAATCTGTGCGGTGAAGCGCGTGGTTGCCGCGGCGGCTTCGAGGATGTCGCGCCAGGACAACTCGCGGAAAACGAAGCGCGTCACGACGATGGCGTAGATGCAGGCAACCGCGGCGGCTTCGGTCGGCGAGAATACGCCGCCGTAGATGCCGCCGAGAATGATCACGGGAGCGCCCAGCGCCCAGAAGCTCCGCAATGTCGCCGTTGAAAAGCGTTGGAAATCGAAGGGCTCGCCTGCGCCGAAATTGTCGCTGCGGGCGCGCCACATGACGTATGCGGCCAGCATGGTGGCGATCAGGAGGCCGGGAATGATGCCCGCTGCGTAGAGCCGCGGCACCGATTCCTGGGCGGCCGCGCCGTAGACGATCATCGGGATGCTGGGCGGAATGATGATGTCGATCGCGCCGACCGCGGTGATCAGGCCGGCCGCGAACGGCCTGGGGTAGCCGTCCTTGATCATCGAAGGATACATCACCTTGCCGATGGTCGCGACGGCAGCGGCGCTCACGCCGGAGATCGCTCCGAAGATTGTCGCGGTCCCAACCGTGGTGATGCCGATGCTGCCGCGTAAAGGCCCGACGCCGCTCTGCACGAAATCGACCAGGCGGCGGGCGACGCTGCCGCGGCCCATCAGTTCGCCGGCGTAAATGAAATACGGGACTGCGAGCAGGGCGTAGGCGCTGACGGAACCGAACAAGTTCTGATGCATGGCCGCTAGCGGCACATTCATGAAGAATACCAGCGCGACCGTAATTGCCGTGAGCAGGACCAAAAAGATCGGGAAGCCCAGAAGCAGCAGAAGGATCGGCACCACGCCAAGCGCGAAACTCATGATTCCCGGCGCTCCGTGGCATCAACGGGGAGGCCGGGCGACATGATGCGCTGCAGGCTTCGCAGAACAACGATCAAAGCCATGGCTCCGAACCCCGTAGCGATCGCGGCGTGCGGGATCCAGGTTGGAATATGCGCAATGTCGCTGACCGCGCCGAGGGCATAGATGCGTTCGACATACTTGAAGGAATGCCAGGCCACGAAGCTTGAGATGACGAGCATCACCAGCATCTCAAGGAGAACGGCCAGCCATCGCAGCTTCGGTGGGCAGGCGGCGATGATGACGTCCATCCGCAGATGCGCGCCGCGCCAGGTGACCAATGCGGCGCCGAGGAAGGCAATCCAGATCAGGATGTAGATCTCGACCTCGGCAGCGCCGTTCAGTGCAAAGCCGCCGATATAGCGGCCGACGGCGTTGACGAAGTTAAGAGAAATGCCGAGGAGCAGCCCGACGCCAAGGACGCGCTCAAGGAATGTGACGAGCGCGTCCACACGTTTGTCGATCGCAGCGAGCAACGCCCGCCTCACTTGGTCCGTTCGGCGGCCGCCGCCAGGGCGTCGAAATCAGCCTTGATGGCTGCATTGGCGCTCAGCAGTCCCGGCAGGACCGATTTGACCTGATCGAGATAGGCCTTGCCCTCCGCATCGCTGAGCGTGATGTTCTCGCCGCCATTCTTCTTCCACACGTCGGCGGTGCGGCTGACATCCTCAAGCCCGAACTTGTTGACTTTCTGCTGCGCCTTGAAAGCCTCTTCGCGGACCATCGCCTCGAGGTCCGGGCCGAGCGACTTGAGGAAGTTCCGGTTTGCCATCACCGGAGCGATGAGAAATGATCCGGGCAAAGCGGTCAGGCCTTTTGCGACGTCATAATATTTGAACGCGGTGAAGACCGTGGCGCTGGCGATCAGTCCGTCGATGGTGCGGTTCTGCATTGCGGAGAGGACTTCGCCGAGCGGCATCGAAACGGGAGCCGCTCCGAGCTTCTTGAACGGTTCGATCTGCAGCGGCGCTGCACCCGGCACCCGGATCTTCTGGCCCTTGAAGTCGGCGGCGGCACGGACCGGCTTGTGGGAGAGCAGGAGCATGGGGCCGTGCGCCAGGATCGCTATCGGTTCGATGCCCTTGCTGTTGCCGAGCGTTGCGAGCTGCTTGCGTACGGCCGGATCGGCGAAGACGCGCTGGGCGTGTCCCAGGTCGTTGAAGAGGCCGGGGGCGTCGAAGACCTGAAAACGCGGCTCAAGACCAATGAAGAAGCCGGACGCCGGCACGGCCGCCTCGATCGTGCCCATCGCCGTGCCTTCGACCGTGGCTGGAATGGGGCCGAGCTGGTTCGCCGGATAGAATTCGACCTTGATCTTGCCGCCGGAGCGCGCCTCGATCCCGGCCTTGAATTCCTTCGCCCATTCCTGACTGAGATCGTTCACCGTCGGCGACGAGATCTTCATCGTGTGGGTCTGGGCGTGGGCCGCCGTTACCGACAGAAGCGCGGCAGCGCCGATCGCAAGATTGCGGATTATGTTCATTCTTCCTCCCTTGTGCGGGCACTTACCCGCTTTGTCTTGGTTCGATGACCGGATGCGAGCGGCTAGTATTGACCCTTCGGTTCGAGGCCAAAGGCATGCTGGCCATACATTGTGCCGACCGCATCCCAGTTCAGACTGATATGCGAACTTGCTGCATGGATGTCGCGCCAGAAGCGCTGCACCGGGTGATGCAGGCCGAGCGCCGAGCCGCCCATCGCAAGGAACACGGCGTCAACCGCCTGGACGCAGAGCTTTGTCGCAAACGTGTGCGTCAGTCGGTTTCGCAGGCGCATATCGACGTCGACAGTTCTGCCCGCGTGCACGGCCTCGCTGGTCTCGCGCAGATCGCGGTGGATCATGAGCTGTGCGGCATCGATCGAAGCCGTCGCCTCCGCCACCCGCAACTGCACGGTCGCAAACTCCGACATCCTGTTGTTGCCGCCCGCCACAGCGCCGCGAGTCGCGCGGTTTCCGACCTGCTCGATGAAGGCCTTCAATGCGCCACGCGCCATGCCAAGCGCAGGGGCGACGAGACAATGCGGAACCACGGCCAGCATCGGCTGCCGGTAGATCGCATTGGTATTGGCGACGATGCCCGGCCCTTGTCCTGTCAGCATGTCGGCGAAGGTGACAAGCCGATGCGACGGGATGAACGCATCCGAAACCACGATGGTCTTGCTGCCGGTGCCGGCCAGTCCCATGGGATTCCAGTCGTCATCGACGGTGTAGTCGGACTTGGGAACCAGAAAGAAGCCGGGCCGCGGTCCATCGGCCGTCGGGACAATGCCGCCGACGATGCCCCAGGTCGCGTTGTCGACGCCGCTGGCGAAACTCCAGCGCCCACTCAACCGAAAGCCGCCGCGCTCGGCGACCGCTTTGCCTGCGGGTGCATAGGACACGGCCGCGATGGTATCGAGCGAGTCGCGCCAGAAATCGTGCTGGGCCTCATCCGGATAGCACGCGATCATCCAGGGATGCACGGCGCCGAGGCTGAAGACCCAGCCGGTGGAGCCATCGCCGCTGGCGACCGCGGAGACCGCTTCGACGAAAACATCGTAGCCCAGTTCGAAGCCCCCGAAGCGCTTCGGCTGCATGATGCGAAACAGTTCGAGGTCCCGCATCGTCTCGACGAGATCGCCGGATACGTGCCGCGCCTTCTCGAACTCGATCGCACGCTCGCGCGCAATCGCGCCAATTTTCTCGGCGCGCGACAGCAATTCGGAAACGCTTGGGACGGAATTGGTTTGGGCCGATGCGGCGAGCGCCACGTATTTTCCTCCCTTGTCTTGTTTTCTTTTGAGATTAGTCCGCGCCCGCAGTGGCAGCAAGCAGAAACTTGCATTTGCAAGTAATGAGGTGCTGCATCGAGAAAGGTAAAAAGCCTTGAATGCGGGCCTTGTCGCGCATAACGATGGGGGCCGATCGTCGTAGCCAGATCAGGCCAGATGCCACGCAAGCTGATCCTGCAGGACTTCCTGCCCTACCTGTTGAACCGTGCCGGTTTGCGGGTCGGGCTGATGTTCTCGCGAGACATCGAGCGGTTCGGCGTGACCTTGCCGATGTGGCGGGTGCTGGTCGAACTTTGGCACAATGGCGAGCATCGATTGGGCGAATTGTCCGAGCGCACCTCAATCGACATGTCCACGCTGTCTCGGCTTGTCGTCGCCATGCAGCGCAAGAATCTGGTCGTTCGTCGCCGGTCGGGACTCGATGGTCGCGCACTCAGCCTGACGCTCACGACGCGAGGGCTGGCGTTGACCGAGACGATCGTGCCGAATGCGATCCGCTACGAGGATGTGGCGATGCAGGGGATGAGCGCGCGCGAGGTCACGGTGCTGAAAGACCTGTTGAAGCGGGTCTATATCAATCTCGAAAAGATCGAGCGAAAATCCGGAGGAAAGCCGGCCGCCAAGAAGCGGCCGGCCAAGAAGCGCGCGCGGGTCAAAGCTTCAGCTTGAACAGATTCGCGCAGTTGGTGCGGCCGATCTTGATGCGGTCGCTTTCGCTGATGCTGGCGGCATCGAACCAGACCGCAGCGTGGTCGATATTCTCGAACGGCCAATCGGTCGAGAACAGAATGTGATCGGCGCCGACTTCCAGGATCGCGTCGATCAGCGTCTGGGTGCGGAAGTTACCCGATGTGGTCAGCCAGAAATTCGCGTGGAAGTACTCGGCCAGCTTCTTCTTCGCCGGATACTTGGGCGGCAAATGCAGCGTCCAGCCGTTGCGGTTGTCGACGCGCCACATGGAATAGGGCAGGCCTTCGCCCATATGCCCGAGTACGATCTTGAGGTTCGGATGCTGGTCGAACAGGCCGGAAGCCATCAGCCTCAGTGCGTGCACCGCAGTTTCCTGACCGAAAGCCCAGGTCGGGCCGAGCAGCCACGGGTGGCCCTCATAAATGCGCGAGTCCTGCGGTAGCGGATTGCGTGGATGCAGATAGAACGGCACATCCAGCTTCTCGTTCTCGGCCCAGAACGACCAGTATTGCTTGAGGTCGTAATAGAGCGGCACATTCGGGTCTCCGGCCTGAGAGAAGCCGTTGACGAGCGATCCGACAAATCCGAGGTCCTTCACACAGCGCTGCAATTCGCGCGCGGCGAGATCCGGATCCTGCATCGGCAGCGCGGCCAGGCCCTGGAAACGGTCGGGACGTTTCGCAACCTGCTCGGCGAGGAAGTCGTTGGCTTTCTTCGCCAGTTCGTTGGCCCTGTTGACGTCCGGAATCGCCTGAATGGCGGGAGCGTTGAGCGACAGCAGCATCATTTCGATGCCGTGTTCGTCCATCTGCTTCAGACGCTTGCCATGGATATCGAGCAGCCGCGCGCTGAGTTCGGTCCAGATCTCGTCCGGCAGGAAGCCGTTGGAATCCTGCAGCGTGTCGTCGATGGCGAAATGCTCTTCGAGCGCGATCTTCCCTTTCATGCGTCCTCCCGCAGTGTTGATGTTCGTAAGCCGGAATTAAACGAAATCGCCAATGCTTGCAATTGCAAGCAATATTGCAAGGAAAAAAGGCGCCGCCGGATTTCCGACGGCGCCCTCCTGATGGATCACGATCCGGCGATTCCTTCGCCTGATCCTGAAATCGCTGCGTTATTCCATCATCTCGTCGGGCGGAGTCGGGCCCCAGAGATTGGCGGATTCGGGCGCCTTGGGCCAGGTTTTCGGACGCTGCGGGTTGTCGCGATGCCACGGACGCGGCTCGAAATAGCCGAGACTTTCGTCCTTCATCAGATCGAGTTCGGCGTACAGCTCGGTGATCAGCCCGTTCGGGCTGCGATGATAGGAGAACAGGTTATGCCCAATGCCATGGCGTCCAGGGCCCCACAGCGTCTTGTAGCCATGCCGGCTGATGTAATCGAGCGCGGTCTGCATGTGCGCCCAGTCGCGCAGTTCGAACGC
>JAEWHY010000269.1 GCA_023387555.1 Pseudomonadota bacterium | reverse complement strand
CGCGTCAGGCTTCTCCTACGAGGAAGCAGCCGACATCTGCGAATGCGCGGTCGGGACGATCAAGAGTCGCGTCAATCGCGCGCGCAGCCGCCTCGCCAAGTTGCTGGAAGTCGACAATATCGACGAGTTCGGCCCCGATCACGCCACGCGCGCGGTGCTGATGCGGCACGAAAGCTGACCGCACCATTTCTCTCGAAACGCCGCGCTCCAGCGCGGCGTTTCGCGTTTGGGCGCTTAGCGTCCAGGGGACAGGACACCCCAGTTAAGGCATCGGCCTGCCCCAGTTCGGGCGTCAGCGCGCCACATAACAGGAACCGGGCCTATCCTATCGCCGTTGATCTCGACCCATCTTCAAAGGAGTCAGACGATGGGTCCTAAAGCTTCAAAACAACAACGGTTATTGCCGGACGACGCAGGGGCGCGCCAACAGAAGAAAGACACAAGTCCCGGTGGGTTCGCCGGCATCGCCTGTGCGGTCGCGCATCTCGCCGGCAAACCGGGCGTGTTTCTGGCCGCAGTTGCTGCGGTAGTGATCTGGGGCGCGAGCGGCCCGTTCTTCGGCTTCAGCGATACGTGGCAATTGGTGATCAATACCTCGACCACGATTGTCACCTTCCTGATGGTGTTTTTGATCCAGAGTTCGCAGAACCGCGATACGGCGGCAATCCAGATCAAGCTCGATGAATTGATCATGCAATTGAATGGACCGGACAACCATCTGGCCGCGGCCGAAGACCTGTCCGACGAGGAGCTGGAGCGGCTGCACCGGGACTACAAGCAGCGTGCCGAGGCAACGCTCCAATCGCTCGATCAACGCCGCGGCAGCGAAGAGTCGCAAGCGGCCTGATGCGGGCGGTATCGTACCACGGGTGCATTCACGGTGCCGATGGGATAGACTTCCTCGATCGAGCGGTTGGCCGCTCATTCCGGGGGACTTCAATATGCGTATTCTCGTCGCCGTCGCCGGCATGGCGCTCTTGCTGAGCGGATGCCAGACCTATCAGGAGCAGCGTGCCGCGAGTGGTGCCCTGATCGGTGGCGCAACCGGCGCCGTGATCGGTGGCGTTGCCGGCCGTTCGGCGGGTGCAGCCGTCGCGGGCGGCGCCATCGGTGCAGCGTCGGCGCGATCATCGGCGCCGCCACGACACCGCGTTACTGCAACGCGCAGACCGCATCCGGTCATTGGGTCCGCGTCCGCTGCTGACGAGCTTGTCTCGCCTGATCTCTCGAAAGAGGGACTGCCGGGCGCGCAGCAAGGCGTGCCCGGCCTATTTCTGGCAGACCGGACAATAAAAGGTCGAGCGGCCGTTCTGGACGAAGCGGCGGACAATACCGCGACACCCGTCGGTCGGGCATGGCGCGCCCTCGCGGTCATAGACCCGGAACGAATGCTGGAAATACCCAAGTTCGCCGTCGGTCTGGCGATGATCGCGCAGCGACGAACCGCCGGCTTTTATCGCATCGTTCAACACCGTGCGGATTGAATCCACCAATGCGTCGGCTCTTGCATTCGGCGCGCGCTTGCGGTCGGCGAGGGTCGCGGCCTTGCGTTTCGGAGACAGATGCGCGCGATGCAACGCCTCGCACACATAGATGTTGCCGAGACCCGCGACCACGCGCTGGTCAAGCAGTGCGGCCTTGAGGCTGGTCTGCTTGCCGGCGCATGCGGATGCGAGCATCGCGGCATCGAAGGCATTGCCAAGCGGCTCGGGACCAAGCGCGCGCAACAGCGGCTCCTGATCCATTTCGTCGCGGCGCACCAGCTTCATGCAGCCGAAACGGCGCGGATCGTTGAATGTGGCAACGCCGCCATTCGACATGTGGAAGACGATGTGGTCATGCGCCATCGCCTTGGAACGATCGTGGTGAAAATCGCCGGGCGTGTCGGCGGCGCCCGCATGCGTCACCCGGAACGACCCGGACATGCCGAGGTGCATCAGCAGCACCTCGCCCGAAGAAAGATCGGCGAGAATGTATTTCGCACGCCGGCCGAGACCGGTGACGGTCTGGCCCTCCAGCCGGGCGACGAAATCCTGCGGCAGCGGCCAGCGCAGGTCGCCTCGGCGCGCCTCGACCTTGGCGAAACGCGCGCCTTCCATCACGGGCGCAAGGCCGCGGCGAACGGTTTCCACTTCGGGCAATTCGGGCATCGGGCGGTCAGCTCTTCTGTTCGGCCAGCTCGCCGAAGCGGATGCGGTTGCCGAAGGGATCGGTCACGGTCATTTCCGCCGTGGTCCAGTCGCGGCTCTCGACGCCGGGACGCAGGTAGCGATAATTCCGGGCGCTGATTTCGGCATGAAAGTCCCGCACCCCACGCATGCGCACATAGGCGGTGGAGCCTGGACAGGCATCGCCATGATGCTCGCTCAGGTGGAGAACGAGCGGACCGCGCGACACCTGCATATAGAGCGGCAGATCCGGCTCGAAGCGGTGCTCCCAGTCGAGGCTGAAGCCGAGGTAATCCAGATAGAATTCCCGGGCCTTTTCGACCGAGAAGATGCGGAAGACGGGAATTGCCGGATTGAAGGTCACGGTCACGCCGGAATATGTCTCGTTAACGAGGGCTGAGCCGCTATGTAGCGCGGACCGGCGCGCTGGGCTATCGTCCGGCCGAACAGGACTGATATGACTGATGAATCTGTAAAAGAAGCCGATTTCGGCTTCCGGCGGGTGCCGCTCGAGGAAAAGCAGGGCTTGGTGGACGACGTGTTCCACTCGGTGGCGCGCCGCTACGACCTGATGAATGACCTGATGTCGGGCGGCCTGCACCGCGCCTGGAAAAGCGCGCTGGTGACCGCCGTCAACCCGCCCAAGGGTGACCGCGATTTCCGCCTGCTCGACGTTGCCGGCGGGACCGGAGACATCGCGTTTCGCGTTGTCGAAGCCGGCGGCGGCGGCACGCATGCCGTCGTTCTCGACATCAACGCCGAGATGCTGACGGTCGGGCGCGAGCGCGCCGAAAAACGCGGCCTCGACTATGCCGTGACCTTCGTCGAGGGCAATGCGGAGGCGCTGCCGCTGCCTGACAGCACGTTCGATGCCTATACGATCGCGTTCGGCATCCGTAACGTGCCGCGCATCGATGCCGCCCTGCGCGAGGCGTACCGCGTGCTGCGGCCGGGCGGGCATTTCCTGTGTCTGGAATTCTCGTCCGTCGACGTCCCCGCGCTGGAAAACCTCTACGACTTCTATTCGTTCAAGGTGATCCCGACGCTCGGCCGGATGGTGGCGGGCGACGCCGAATCCTACCGGTATCTGGTGGAATCGATTCGCAAGTTTCCGAAGCCGGATGCCTTTGCGGGGATGATCCGCGCGGCGGGATTCTCGCGGGTGAGCTACACGCCGATGACCGGCGGCATCGTCGCCATGCATTCCGGCTGGCGGCTGTGACATTGGCCGGCTACACGCGACCGCACCCATGATCTCCGCTCTCACCAACTCGCTGCGGCTGGCGCGCGCCGGATATGTGTTCGCGCGCGAAGGCGTGTTCAGTCAGGTCGATCCGACGCTGCTGCCGGTCCCGGGGCGGATCGCCCTGCGCATTGCCGGGCTGATCTCCCGTCCGGGCAAGGACAACCAGGCCGGCCGGCTCGCCGCGGCGCTGACGCGGCTCGGCCCGACCTATGTGAAGCTCGGCCAGTTTCTCGCCACCCGGCCCGATGTGGTCGGTGTATCGATAGCGCGCAGCCTCGAGAGCCTGCAGGACCGTATGCCGGCGTTTCCACACGCGCAGGCGGTGGCTATCGTTGAACAGGCTTTCGGTCAGCCGATCGACAAGACATTCGCTTCCTTCGGCCCGTCCGTCGCCGCAGCCTCGATCGCGCAGGTGCACCGCGCCGAGGTGAAGACCCCGACTGGCTTGCGGCCTGTCGCGGTCAAGGTGTTGCGGCCGGGGATCGAACGGCGATTCAACATCGATCAGGAAGCCTTCGCGTTTGCGGCGCGCCATGCCGAGCAATTATCCGCGGAGGCGCGCAGGCTGCGGCTGGTCGAGACGGTCGCAACCCTGCAGCGCTCGGTCGCCCTCGAAATGGATCTGCGGCTCGAAGCCGCCGCGCTTTCGGAAATGGCCGAGAATGCCAAGGACGATCCCGGCTTCCGGGTCCCCGAGATCGACTGGGACCGCACCACCAAAGAGGTGCTGACGCTGGAATGGATCGACGGCACGCCGCTGACGAACCAGGCCGGGCTTGTCGCCAAGAATTTCGACCTGAAGCTTCTCGCCCGCATCGTGATCCAGAGCTTCCTGCGTCACGCCCTGCGCGACGGATTCTTCCACGCCGACATGCATCCGGGAAACCTGTTCGTGGATGACGAGGGCCGGCTGGTCGCGGTCGATTTCGGCATCATGGGGCGGCTCGGACTGAAGGAGCGGCGCTTCCTGGCCGAAATCCTTTACGGCTTCATCACGCGCAATTACCGGCGCACCGCGGAGGTGCATTTCGAGGCCGGCTATGTCCCCGCCCACCATTCGGTGGAGGATTTCGCGCAGGCGATCCGCGCGATCGGCGAGCCGATCCACAATCGCGCCGCCGACGAAATTTCGATGGCGAAGCTCTTGACCCTGCTGTTCGAGGTCACCGGCCTGTTCGATATGCGGACCCGGCCCGAATTGCTGCTGCTGCAGAAGACCATGGTGGTCGTGGAGGGCGTCGCGCGTGCGCTCGATCCCAAGCTCGACATGTGGACGACCGCAGAGCCGGTGGTCCGCGAATGGATCGAACGCAACCTCGGGCCGGCCGGGCGCATCGAGGGTGTCGCCGAGAACGCCGTTCAACTGGGCCGCTTTGTCGGCCAGGTGCCGGGATTGCTGACGCGCGGCGCGGCGCTGATGGAGCAGGTCGACGCCGCGACCCGGAACGGGCTCGTGCTGGCGCCCGAGACGGTTGCCGATATCGGCCGCGCCGAGGCCCGCCGCAGCCGCGCCACCGCGGTCGCGCTCTGGGTCATTGCGGCGCTGCTGGCCTATATTGCCTTTCTGATCAAGTAATGTCCGCCGCCGTTAACCAAGGAAGGGCGCGGACAACACCTGATCACGGCGCAGGCTCCGATCTGTGTTAACGATTGCGCGGGCTCGACATCCGTCATGAACGGCAAACGCATCCTTCTGGTGATCGGCGGCGGCATCGCCGCCTACAAGTCGCTCGACCTGATTCGCCGGCTGCGCGAGCGCGGCGCGACCGTCCGCTGCATCCTGACGAGGGCCGGGCAGGAATTCATCACGCCGCTGTCGGTCGGAGCGCTGTGCGGCGAGCGCGCCTTTACCGATCTGTTTGATCCGCAGAGCGAGTTCGACGTTGGACATATCCGGCTGGCACGCGACACCGATCTGGTGATCGTCGCCCCGGCCACCGCGGACCTGATGGCCAAGATGGCCGGCGGCCACGCCGATGACCTCGCCTCGTCGGTTCTGCTCGCGACGGACAAGCCGATCCTGATCGCGCCGGCGATGAACCCGATGATGTGGCATCATGCGGCAACGCGCCGCAACGTCACGCAGCTCGAGGCCGATGGCGTCAGGCGGATCGGACCCAATAGCGGCGAGATGGCCGAAAGCGGCGAAGCCGGGACCGGCCGCATGGCCGAGCCGCTGGAAATCGCGGACGCCGCCGCCGGCATGCTGTCGGCCACATCGACGTCACGGCCGCTCGCTGGCAAGCGGATCCTCATCACCTCGGGGCCGACCCATGAGCCGATCGATCCGGTTCGCTACATTGCAAATCGTTCGTCCGGGAAGCAGGGGCACGCCATTGCCGCAGCCGCGGCTGCTGCCGGCGCTGAAGTCATCCTGGTTTCGGGCCCGGTCAACATCCCCGATCCCAAACGGGTGACGCCGATCCATGTGACCACCGCGCAGCAAATGCTCGAAGCGGTGACGAACGCGCTTCCCGCCGATGCTGCGATCTTTGCGGCCGCAGTCGCCGACTGGCGCGTCGCCGCGGCTGGCGATCAGAAGATCAAGAAAGCAAAATCCGGCGCTCCGACATTTGCGCTGACCGAGAACCCCGACATTCTCGCCACCGTGGCGAAGCTCAGCTCAGGGCGGCCGCGGCTTGTCGTCGGCTTCGCCGCCGAAACCGAGACGGTCGTCGATCACGCCAAGGCCAAGCTGCAAAGCAAGGGTTGCGACTGGATCGTTGCCAACGATGTGTCGCCGGCGTCCGGTGTCATGGGCGGAGATCGCAACACCGTGCATCTTGTCACCGCCGGTGGCGTGGAATCCTGGCCATCGCAATCGAAGGACGAGGTGGCGCGCCAGTTGGTCGGCCGTATCGCCAAAGCCCTCACCGGATCGCAACAGTGAAAGACATCGACGTTCAGATCGTGCAGTTGCCGCACGCGGCAGGGCTGCCGTTACCGGCCTATCAGTCCGCGGCAGCGGCCGGTCTCGATCTTCTTGCAGCGGTCCCCGAGGGAGCAGGCGTAACCATTGCGCCCGGCGCCTACGCGATGATCCCGACCGGGATTGCATTGGCCCTGCCGGTCGGCACGGAAGGACAAGTGCGCCCACGATCCGGACTGGCCGCCAAGCATGGCGTCACGGTGCTCAATTCGCCCGGTACGATTGATGCGGATTATCGCGGCGAAGTGAGCGTGATCCTCATCAACCACGGTCGCTCAGACTTCCACGTTGAACGCGGAATGCGCATCGCCCAACTGATTATCGCTCCGGTTGTATTTGCGCAGCTTCATTTGCGCGACACATTGGACGACACCGAACGTGGCGCCGGAGGCTTCGGTTCCACAGGTGTGAAAAGTGTCAATTCGGCGACGCAGGGGTAGACATAGTTCCCTAATTTACTACCGTTATGCATCATAATCATAATCACTCAAACGGTAGGTAAATTGGAATGCCGCTGATGTCGCGAAAAGGCATCCTAGCCATCGCAGCGGTCATCGACATCGCGCTCAACTCCGAGGTCCGGCCAGTCTCCGCCAAGGCCCTCGCTTCGCGGCATGGTCTGCCGCCCCGTCATCTGGAGCCGGTGCTGCAAGCACTCGTTCACGAGGGCATTCTGCGCGGCGTTAGAGGACCGCGTGGCGGTTACGAACTCGGGCGAAACACCGACAGCATTACAGCAAACGAAATCCTGCGGGCGGCGGGCACGGTCGAAGAGACGACGGTGGCCCGTGTCCCGGATTCGCCGCTGGTCGGGGACGTGGTGATGCCAGCGCTCGCACAGGCCGAACTGGCTTTTGCCGCCGCGCTATCGACCATCCATCTCGACGAGTTGGTCAGGCAGGCAGAAAAACCCGCCGCTTAATCCGCCCGCGCCCTCGTTCACGGTCTGGACTCTTAACGCGCGACTCCTGTTGAGGGTAAAGTCGCTTGATTCGGTCCGCAGTCGCGGTCCGCTCGTTAGCGTCCAAACAGCGTCCATTACGATACAGGTTTGCACCCGGACCTCCTCCGGCGGCGAACCGGTATTGGGGGCAATGGGTATGCGGGAATGACTCGGTCCACCGGCGGCGTTCGCAGCGCCGATCCGCTACGATGCGGATGGCTAATTGCGCCCGGTGCCCTGTGCCCGGCCCCCGCCCTTGCCGCGGCTCCCGCGCCTGACGCAAGTGCCGTCGATCTCTACCTCAGCGCCTTCGCAAGCCTGCAGAGCCACGAACTCGCAGCCCTCGCCCTGTCGCTCGGCGTCGTGCTGTTCGCAGTCGTGACCGCGATCATGCTGGTGCGAACCCGCCAGCGCGCCGCAGCCGCCGAAGCCGAGGCGCGCCGCGAGATCGACGCGCTGACTTCCGAAGTCGACCGCGTCAACGCGCTGCTTCTCTCGGAGCCGCAAATCGTTGTCGCCTGGGCGGCCGGCTCCGATGAACCCGACATCAGCGGCGACGTGAGCATCGTGACTCAGGCCACCATGCCGCAGCGCGTCCTTGCCTTCGGCGCGTGGCTCGCCTCCGATCAGGCGCAACTGATCGAATCGTCGCTCGAACGGCTCCGTGCCAATGGCGAAGGCTTCTCTACCACCCTGACCACGCTCGGCGGCAAATCCATCGAGGCGGAAGGTCGCGCCATAGGCGGACGCGCGGTGATGCGGCTGCGTGACGTGAGCGGGATCAAGGGCGAACTGGTCACCCTCGCCGGACGCCACGACCGGCTGGTCGGCGACATGCTGGCGCTGCGCACCCTGATCGATGCACTTCCCTTCCCGGTCTGGGCGCGCGATCACGAGGGCCGGCTCGACTTCGTCAACGCCGCTTATGCCGGCGCGGTCGAAGCCCGCGACCCGACCGAAGCGGTCGAGCGCAATCTCGAATTGCTCGACAAGTCTGCGCGCGACGATGCTGCACGCAAGCGCGAAGGCGGCAGCGCCTATTGCGGCCGGGTGCCGGCGGTGATCGCCGGTGAGCGGCGCATGTTCGATGTGGTCGAGGTGCCGACGCGCGCAGGCAGCGCGGCGGTCGGCATCGATGCGACGGAGATCGAAAGCATCCGCGCCGATATGTCGCGCATGGTCGAGGCCCACCGCCGCACGCTCGATCAGCTTGCGACCGGCGTTGCGATCTTCGGCGCCGATCACACGCTGCGCTTCTATAACGAGGCCTATCGCGCGCTGTGGGACCTTGAATCGTCCTATCTCGATCATGGCCCGAGCGATTCCGCGATCCTCGATCAGTTGCGCAGTGCGCGCAAACTGCCCGAGCAGCAGGATTTCCGGACCTGGAAGAAGCAGCTGCACGAGGCCTATCGCAATCCCGAGGCGCGCGAGGACCTCTGGCATCTGCCGGACGGCCGCACGCTGCGCGTCGTGACGACGCCCAACACCGAAGGCGGCGTGACCTATCTGTTCGACAACGTGACCGAGCGGCTCGACCTCGAGCGCCGGTTCGATGCGTTGAT
>JAEWHY010000252.1 GCA_023387555.1 Pseudomonadota bacterium | reverse complement strand
GGCGTCCATGTGTTCAGCGTCGAACTGGCGCAGTCCAACGAGGAGCGGCGGAAGGGCCTGATGTTCCGCAAGGAACTTCCCGAAGGGAAGGGCATGTTGTTCGACTTCGCGCCCGACCAGGAAGTTTCGATGTGGATGCGAAACACCTACATCCCGCTCGATATGCTGTTCATCAATGCCGACGGAACGATCCGCCGAATCGCCGAGAACACCGAGCCGTTGTCGGAGAAGACGATCCCCTCGGGTGGGCCGGTGCGCGGCGTGCTGGAGGTGATCGGCGGGACCGCAAAGAAGCTGGGGATTTCGGCCGGAGACAGGGTGGCCCATCGATTTTTCTCGGGGCGGTAGCGCGTCGGCGGGAAACGTCGCGGTCCGGCTTGCAGCGCAGCGCCAAAATCCCTATGCATGCGCACAAGCCGGCAGGATCGGGGCATAGCGCAGCTTGGTAGCGCATCTGCTTTGGGAGCAGAGGGTCGCAGGTTCGAATCCTGCTGCCCCGACCAACCGCTTCGCCGGCACCGGAGAGGATTGATCGTCGGATGACCGCGCGCATCTACAAACCGGCCCGGACCGCCATGCAGTCCGGAACCGCCAAGACCAAGGACTGGGTGCTGGATTTCGAGCCGGCAGCGCCGCGGGTGGTGGAGCCGCTGATGGGATGGACGTCCTCGACCGACATGAAGAGTCAGGTCCGGCTGCGCTTTGCGACGCGCGAGGAAGCTGTGGCCTATTGCGAGCGCGAAGGCATCGCCTATCAGGTGTTCGAGCCGAAGGAGCCGGCGCGGCGCAGCATGGCTTACGCCGACAATTTCGCCTACCAGCGCCGCGGGCAGTGGACCCACTGACGATCGGATGGCCCTGCGGCCTTCCGGTAACCTCATCGCGTAACGCGTCCGTCTGAACTTGCGTCGCGCTCCGTGCGCCAACGAAAACGCAAGGCTACGATCGAACGGTGCTGGGAGGCACGCCATGGCAGAACCGCGCTTTCTCAATCCGCCGACCTTGTACAAGCCGCCGGGCTACAGCCATGTGGTCGAGATCAAGGGACCCGGGCGCATCGTGTATATCGCGGGCCAGCTCGGTCTGGACGGGCAGGGCAAGCTGGTCGGAGCCCCGGGCGACTTTCGCGCGCAGGTGACCCAGGCTTTCGAGAATGTGAAATTCGCGCTCGAGGCGGTGGGCGCCGGGTTCGGCGACATCGTCAAGCTGAACAATTACCTGACCGACATGTCGCATCTGCCAATCCTGCGCGAGGTGCGGGACCGCTACGTCAATGTGTCGGCACCACCGGCCTCGACCACGGTTCAGATTTCGAAATTCGCGCTTGAGGGCGCGTTGTTCGAAGTCGAGGCCGTCGTGATGCTGGCGCAATAGCGCCGGGCGGCCGCATGCACGCTTGGCGCTCA
This sequence comes from Pseudomonadota bacterium, assembly GCA_023387555.1. Classification (GTDB taxonomy): domain Bacteria; phylum Pseudomonadota; class Alphaproteobacteria; order Rhizobiales; family Xanthobacteraceae; genus Pseudorhodoplanes. The sequence goes on along the minus strand of JAEWHY010000252.1, from coordinate 3,755 downwards.
CGACGGGCGGCAGCGGGCGCCTTGCCCGCGCTGGCGCTTGTCTTCGCGATGGTCTTGGCGATGGTCTTTGCGCATGTCTTGGCGCTTGCCTCAGCGCTTGCCCTGGCAGGTGCCGCCTTGGCGCAATCGCAGCCGCCGTCGAAGCCTGCCGCCGTCCGCGAGCTCCAGCGCGCCCTGCGCAGCGATGACCGGACGTGGATGGCCGATCACATCCGTTACCCGCTGCGCTATCATGGACGGATACGCGCCATGATCCCGAACCGCGACGACTTCCTGCGCAACTTCGACCGGATCATTTCCGACCGCTTGCGAGCCGCTATCCTGATGCAGGACCCGGAGAAGGCTTTCGAGAACTGGCAGGGCGTGATGGTCGGCGACGGCACGCACAATATCTGGTTGCGTGAAAGCGGCGAGGGTGAAGCCGCTCGCCACGAGATCGTCACCATCAACGATGTGCCGTAGACGGCGGCTTCCGACGGAATGTCGAGCCAATCTTTGATTGCGGCTGTCAGGCCGTCCTGGGAGCAGTCAAACTGCTCATGGTTTCGTCGCCGCGCGCGCGGCAGATGCCGCGAGGTCGAACTGTTCCTCCAGCCAGGTATTTGACCCACGCAATCCGCGCATCACCTCTTCGGCCCATGCGATGTATTCGAGACGTCGCTTGACGGACCAACCTGCAGGGGCGCTTGCGGCAAGGGCGCGCAGGTTGCTGGTCTTGTCCGCCAGCTTGATCACCTTGGCAGCCGCTGACTTTTGCGACGCGCTCTCGACCTGTTTGCGCTTCCTGACACTCTTTTCCAGGGATTTGTCGTCGGTAAGTTCGAGGACAATCGAGGCCACATTGGACCCGAATTCTTTCGCCAGCAGATCTTGAGGTACCTCCTGGTCCTCAATGGAGTCGTGGAGGAGGGCCGCAATGATGATATCGGGATCTGACCCTTCGGTAGCCTCCGCCACCAAGCTGGCGACTTCCAAGAGATGGTTGACATATGGCTCAGCTGCCGGCCCTTTGCGCCGCTGATGGACATGCCATTTGGCGGCAGCATCTGCCGCTCGTAATACGCGTAGCCAGTCTTTCATGATTTCACTTCGTAAATGTTCAGAACAGTGAGCGAGCGCGCCTTCGTGGCGTAAAACTAAGATACCTCCGCTTAGCCTGCATGCAACCATGCCGCGCGCATCCGGCCGGGAGGGGTGAAAACTTTCGAACGCGATGCGATGACCATTGCAGCGCGCAGTGCGTCTCGGATGCTCTAAGTCTTTGGGAGGATTGGCGACCCCGGGATGACTCGAACATCCAACCGCCGGATTAGAAATCCGATGCTCTATCCAGTTGAGCTACGGGGCCCTTGGCGCCGGTTCTGGCGGCGCCCGCCCATATAGCCGTGTTCGGCGGCGCCTTCAAACCGGCCATGCAGGGTTGTCGGCGCATTTTTGCCCGGTCTGCATGGTGAGCTTGTGGTCCGGCAGGGCGCGGATCGCGGCGGACGGCGGGCGGGCGACAGCCCTGGATAAAGCCTTGGAGATGATGCCATGGCGGAGACGGTCGAGGCACGGACACCGGTTGCTGACGACGCCCCGATGCGCGGCATGGTTCGCGTGGACGGCGGCACCTTCCGCATGGGGTCGGACCGGCATTATCCGGAGGAAGCCCCGGTGCACCGGGTGTGCGTGGCCGGCTTCTGGATCGACCGCACGCCGGTGACCAATCGCCAGTTCAAGGACTTCGTGAAGGCGACCGGCCATGTCACCGTCGCGGAGATCGCCCCCGATCCCAGGGATTATCCCGGCGCGCTGCCGCGCATGCTCTACGCGGGCTCGCTGGTGTTCACGCCGCCGACCGGTGCGGTCGATCTGCGCGACTGGAGCCAGTGGTGGAGCTTCCTCAAGGGGGCGGACTGGCGTCACCCCTACGGACCCAAAAGCAACATCAACGGGCTCGACAACCATCCGGTGGTGCACGTCGCCTATGCCGATGCGCTGGCCTATGCCCGCTGGGCCGGCAAGGATCTGCCGACCGAAGCAGAGTGGGAATTTGCCGCGCGGGGCGGGCTGGATGGCGCGGAATTCGCATGGGGCGAAGAACTGACGCCCGGCGGAGAGCACCGCGCCAACACCTGGCAGGGCAATTTCCCGCATCAGAATCTGGCGCGCGACGGATTTGCGCGCACCTCACCGGTGACGGCATTTCCCCCGAACGGCTATGGCGTCCACGACATGATCGGCAATGTCTGGGAGTGGACGTCCGACTGGTATGTGGCAAGGCATGAAGCCGATGCGCAGAAGGCCTGCTGCATCCCTGAGAACCCGCGCGGGCCGCGCGAGGATCAAAGCTACGACCCGTGCCAGCCGAACGTCAGGATTCCGCGCAAGGTCCTCAAGGGAGGTTCGCACCTCTGCGCGCCGAATTACTGCCGGCGCTATCGGCCGGCGGCGCGGCACGCGGAGCCGATCGATACCTCCACGAGCCACGTCGGGTTTCGATGTGTCGTGAGAACGCAAGCCTGAGCCTGCGATCTGGAGCGCAGACTTGTGATCCGTGTCGCCGAATAAGCCGCCTAGGCGTTTTGTTTCGCTGCTAGGATGAGAGCCGAGGGGTAGGGCCAGAAAGCTGTAACGGCCCTTCCAGCCAAACGATACGACGATGCCGTGCGGATGTGCCGGCGGATCTGTCGAACGAGAATAACAGGCAAGCTCGAAAGTTGAGGCCGACCTAAAGGCTTCGGTGCTGACTGCGTCGCCGGGAGAATGCGCGTGCGTTCAGGTGCCGTGTCGAGAGCGGGTCTTGCGATGGCCTGGCTGGTGATCATCCTGACCGCCGGCTTCCTGATCTACGGCTTGGCGCGGTACGGCCTGTCGTGGGAGACGCAAGCGCGCCTATGGCGCGACGTGATCGAGCGGCCCGGCGGGCCGATGTCGTTTCGATTCATCCTGCAGCCGGCGATGGCCACGATCGCAGCCTTGCACGATGGCATCCGTGATGCGCGGTCCGGCCGCGCGCCATATCTGAACACCATCATTCACGATCCCGCACAGCGCGGCGGCCGCCTGCAGGAAGGCCTGATCTCGATCTCGCGCATCATCCTGCTCGGCTTTGCGATCGATGCCATCTACCAATGGCGGGTGCTCGGCACCTTCTATCCGGGCGAGGCCGTGGTCATCACGCTGATCCTTGCCGTCATTCCTTACGTCATCCTCCGCGGGCCGATCGACCGCATTGCGCGCTGGTGGATCGCCCGGTCGTCGCACTCGCAGGCGCGAGGATAAGCCGATGGGGCCGGTCACCATTCACTCCAGGGCGGACGAAATCTCCAGCGAACTGGCGTCGCGGCGCACCGGCATGGCGTTCCAGCGCACGCGCATGAGCGCGGACCGCACGCTGATGTCCGTCATCCGCACGTCATTGTCGCTGATCAGCTTCGGCTTCACGATCTTCCAGGTGTTCGAGAAACTGCGTGAGAGCGGCACGATCACCCATGCAGGCGCGGCGCGTAATTTCGGCGTCACGCTGGTTGGTCTCGGCATCATCATGATGGCCGGCGGCATCATCTATCATCTGCAATTCATGCTGGATCTGCGGCGGCTGCGCGCGGCGATGGTCGTTGACGGGCTCGTGCATGGCGAAAGCCGGTTTCCGGTATCGCTGACGTTCCTGACGGCGATCATCCTGCTGTTGATCGGTATCGTGGCGATCGTGAGCATGATTTTCAGCGTCGGTCCGTTCTGATGAGGAGGGTGGCGATGCAACATGACAG
>JAEWHY010000240.1 GCA_023387555.1 Pseudomonadota bacterium | reverse complement strand
GTTGATCCGCGTGCAGGGCGAGACCCTCGACAATCTCGCGGAAGCCGTCGCCGTGTTTGCAAGCGATGGCCGTCTGCGGCTGCACAATCCGGCCTTCCAGCAATTGAGGAAATTGCCGGAGGAGGCGCTGGCCGAGCGCCCGCACATCGAGGCGGTGATTGCCTGGTGCGCGCCGCTGCAGCCCGAGGATCAGACGCTGCGTGCGCTGCGGACCGCCGTCACCTCCATCGGCCAGCGCGACGCCGTGAAGGGCCGGCTCGAACGCCGTGACGGCAGCGTGGTGGACATTGCCACCCTGCCGCTCCCGGATGGCGCCACGCTCGTCACCTTCCAGGACGTGACCGACACGGTGCATGTCGAACGCGCCCTGCGTGAGCGTAACGAAGCGCTCGAGGCCGCCGACCAGATCAAGATCGACTTCCTCCATCACGTTTCATACGAACTGCGCTCGCCGCTCACGAACATCATCGGCTTCGCGCATTTCCTCGGCGACCCGTCGACCGGCCCGCTCACCGACCGGCAGTCGGAGTATCTGGGCTACATCACCGTCTCGACCAACGCCCTGCTCGCGCTGATCAACGACATCCTCGACCTTGCGACGATCGATGCCGGCGTGATGACGCTCAATCTCGGCCCGGTGGACATCCGCAAGACCATGGAAGCCGCCGCCGAAGGCATTCGCGACCGGCTGGTGAAGGATCAGATCGCGCTCGACATCGATACCGACCCGGCCGACATCGGCCTGTTCTCGGCCGACGAGCGCCGCCTGCGTCAGGTACTCTACAACCTCCTGTCCAACGCCGTCGGGTTCTCGCCCAAGGCCGGCACGATCCGTCTGCGCGCCGAGCGCCGCGCCGGGTCCGTTGCGTTTTCGGTTACCGATCAAGGCCCCGGCATCCCTCAGGAGATGAAACACCGCATTTTCGACCGGTTCGAGAGCGATCCCTTGGGTTCGCAGCATCGCGGGGCCGGCCTCGGTCTCGCCATCGTGCGCTCTTTCGTGCAGCTTCACGGCGGCACGGTGGACATCGAATCGGAGGTCGGGCAAGGAACGACGGTGACCTGTTCGTTCCCGACCCAGCCGCCCGCGCAGCACATCGCAGCCGCCTGATCCTTCGCCATGACGGCCCGTGAATCGCGTTTCACCGTCGCACTCGAGAGCGAGGAGGCGACGCAGCGCCTTGCAGTCGAGATCGCGAACGCGCACCAGCCGGGCGACGTCGTCACGCTTTCGGGCGATCTCGGCGCCGGCAAGACCGCTTTCGCGCGCGCCCTGATCCGGCATGTTGCGGGCGATCCGGACATCGCCGTTCCGAGCCCGACCTTCACACTGATGCAGGTCTACGAACTGCCGCGCTTCACGCTCGCCCATGCCGATCTCTACCGCCTGTCCAGTCCCGACGAACTGGCCGAACTCGGAATCGACGAGATCGCCGCAACCGGCGTCGTGCTGATGGAGTGGCCGGATCGCGCCGGCGGCCAGTTGCCCGCGGACCGCATCGACATCGCGCTGACGCTCGCGCCGGCCCGCGGTGACCAGTATCGGGACGCCAGCATCACGGGCTATGGCCGGCTCGCCCAGCGCGTCGCCCGCATCGAAGCATTGCGGACCTTCCTGCACCGGAGCGGCTACGCGCACGCCGAACGGCAGCGCATGCAGGGCGACGCTTCCACGCGGCTTTACGAGCGCGTCGTCCTCGACGGCAAGCCGGCGATCCTCATGAACGCGCCACGGCGCACCGACGGCCCTGCCATCCGCGACGGCAAGCCTTACAGCGCGATCGCCCACCTCGCCGAGGACGTGCGCGCTTTCGTTGCGATGGCCGACGGGCTGCGCGCCCTGGGATTCTCCGCGCCGGAGATCTACACCGCCGATCTCGATCACGGCTTTCTGCTGATCGAGGATTTCGGCGCCGACGGCTTCGTTTCCGGTTCGCCGCCGGCGCCGGTCGCATCGCGTTACAAGGAGGCCGCCGGCCTCCTTGCCGCGCTTCATTCGGTTCAGGTCGAAGCGTTGCTGCCGCTGCCGGACGGCACGACCTATTCCGTCCCGGCCTATGACAAGGATGCGTTCCTGATCGAGGCTGAATTGCTGCTCGATTGGTACATCCCGCATCGCGGGCTGGCGGTGGATGACACCCAGCGCGAGACCTTCCGCCGGCTATGGCTCGCCGCGCTCAAGCCGGCCCTCGCCGACCGGCAGACCTGGGTGCTGCGCGATTACCATTCGCCGAATCTGATCTGGCTGCCCGGCCGTGACGGATACCGGCGCGTCGGCCTGCTCGATTTCCAGGATGCCGTGATCGGCCCGACCGGCTACGACGTCGCCTCTCTCCTGCAGGATGCGCGGGTCGACGTCCCGGAATCGCTGGAGCAGGAGCTGTTCGCCCATTATGTCGCCCGGCGCAGCGAAGCCTCCGCGACCTTCGATCCCGAAGCCTTTGCCGCAGTCTATGCGGTGATGGCGGCGCAGCGCGCCACCAAGATCCTCGGCATCTTCGCACGGCTCGACCGCCGCGACGGCAAGCCGCAATACCTCCGTCACATGCCGCGCGTATGGCACTACCTTCAGCGTGCCCTCGGCCATCCCGCGCTCGCCGAGCTGTCGGCGTGGTACAAGGACAATGTGCCAGCCTTCGACCGGCTGTGATAAATCACCGCACGACAAGGCGATTGGGGGACTGATTCTCATGGCGCAAGGCGTTCCGCAGACGGCGATGGTGCTCGCGGCCGGATACGGGGAGCGCATGCGCCCGCTGACCGAAACGAGGCCCAAGCCCCTTGTCGAAGTGTCTGGGCGCGCCCTGCTCGATCACGTGCTGGACAAACTGGCGGAGGCCGGCGTCGCAACCGCGGTGATCAATGTGCATTACCTCGCCGACCAGATCGAAAAGCATGTAGCCGGGCGAAAGGCGCCCCGCATCGTGATTTCGGACGAGCGCGACCAGTTGCTCGATACCGGCGGTGGCGTGGTCAAGGCGTTGCCGCTGCTCGGGAACGAGCCGTTCCTCCTGATCAATTCCGACAGCATCTGGCTCGACGGAACGCGCGGCAACCTGCAGCGGCTCGCCGCGGCATTCGACCCGGCGCAAATGGATGCGCTGCTGCTGCTTGCGCCGTCGGCCACCAGCATCGGGTATGCGGGACGCGGCGATTTCACGATGGCGCCTGACGGCCGCTTGCGGCCGCGCGCGGAACGCGAAGTGTCGCCCTTCGTCTATGCGGGCGCCGCAATTTTCTCGCCGGCCCTGTTCAAGGACGCGCCCGAGGGGCGGTTTTCCCTCAACCGGCTGTTCGTTAAGGCGGCAGAAGCCGAGCGGCTGTTCGGGCTCCGCCTCGACGGCATCTGGATGCATGTCGGCACACCGGACGCGATCGGACTGGCCGAACGCGCGATTCTGCAGAGCGCGGCTTAGCTCTCCGTCAATCCGGGGGCACGCGCGGGAGCGCGGGAGCCCGGAATCCATACCCGGGGCTGTGGTTATGGATTCCGGGTTCGCGAACTTCGTTCGCGCAGCGGAATGACGACCGGATGGGGTTGCGCTATGACTCGAGCCGTTATGGCTGCCCGCGAACCCCGCCTGTTCACGATTCCCTCCTCCGTTCCGTTCCTGCCGACGCTGATCGAGGCGTTGCTCGCGGGACGGCTGGTCGACGGCTTCCCGGCCTCGCGCGATCCGATGGAACTGGCGCAGGCGACGCTCTATCTGCCGACCCGCCGCGCCTGCCGGCTGGCGCAAGGCGTTTTCCTTCAGGCACTGGGCGGCGAGGCCGTGCTGCTGCCGCGTCTCGTTCCGGTCGGGGATGTCGACGAGGACGAGATCGTGTTCGCCGAATTCGCCGGCGGACCGCTGGCGAGCGAGCGGCTGGCCCTCGCGGATTCGATGGAGCCATTCGAACGCAAGGGCTGGCTGACACAGATGATCATGGCCTGGGCCGCCCGGCTGAAGCGGACCGAAGGGCCCCTGCTGATCGCGAATTCGACGGCGGCTGCCTTCGCCATGGCGGGCGAACTGGCCCGCCTGCAGGACGACATGATCACGCGCGGGATCGCCTGGTCCGCTCTCGATACGCTCGTGCCCGACGACATGGACGAGCATTTCAGAAGGACGCTCGATTTTCTGAAGATCGTCCGCGACGTCTGGCCGGAGTTGCTCGAGGAGCGAGCGCTGATGGATGCGGCGGCGCGGCGGGACGCGCTGATCGACGCCGAAGCCGCGCGACTGCAACGCGACAGCAGCGGCCCGGTGATCGCAGCCGGCTCGACGGCGTCGATGCCATCGACCGCCAAGCTGCTCGCCGCCATCGCCAATCTTCCGAACGGCGCTGTCGTGCTGCCGGGCCTCGATACCGATCTCGACGAGGAGTCCTGGGACTCGATCGGCGGCGGCAAGGGCATCGATCCCGCCCCCGGTCATCCGCAGTTCGCGATGCAGGCTTTCCTGCGCGGGCTCGGCGTCAAGCGCGACCGGGTCACGCCGCTCGCGACGCCAGCTTCGCATGGTCGCGAACATGTCGCCTCGGAAGCGCTGCGGCCGGCCGAGGCCACCGACCGCTGGCGCGATACCCTGAAGGACAACGCGTTCGAAGCTCGCAAGTCGGCTGCGCTGAGCGGGCTCTCGCTGATTGCCGCCGCGACCACCGAGGAAGAGGCCATGGCGATCTCGCTCGCACTGCGAGAAGCCGTGGACGATGGCACACCCGGCAGCAAGGAGCGCACGGCCGCACTGATCACGCCCGACCGCGCGCTCGCCCGCCGCGTTGTTGCGACCCTGGAACGCTGGAAAGTCCCGGTCGACGATTCCGGCGGCGATCCTCTGTCCGATACCGCCACCGGAGTTTTCGCGCGGCTTGCTGCCGAAGCCGCGCTGAACGGATGCGAGCCGGTCACCGTGCTGGCGCTGCTCAAACATCCGCTCTGCCGTCTCGGCCGGCATGAATTCGCACACCGGCCCGCGATCGCCCTCCTTGAGCGCGCGGTGCTGCGCGGACCCCGGCCGCGCGCCGGTGCGGAGGGCATCGAGCATGCGCTGCAAAGCCTGCGCGCCGAACGCGATACCCTGCATCCACGCGATCAGCGCCGCTGGCTCTCCGACAACGACCTCGATCACGCGGCAGAGTTGATCGCAGCGCTCAAGCACGCGCTCGCCCCGCTGGCAGGGATACGCAAGGCGGCGACGCTGCGCGAATTCGCCGAACAGCATCGCGCTGCCGTCGCGGCGCTGTCGCTCGATCACAGGGATGAGTCGATCGCGCTCGGCGGTCGCGAGGGCACCGCCCTCAACGATGTTTTTCAGGCCATCGCCACGAGCGGACAGGCTGCCGAATTCACCGTTGCGCTGCATGAATATCCCGACCTGTTTCGCGCCATCACCGCCGAGCGTGTGGTCCGCCGGCCCGGCGCGCCCGGCGCCCGCGTGCGCATCTACGGCCCGCTGGAAGCGCGCCTTCAGGACGCGGATCGCGTCATGCTTGCGGGACTCGTGGAGGGCATCTGGCCGCCCGACCCGCGCAACGACCCCTGGCTCAACCGGCCGATGCGCCAGCAACTCGGCCTCGATCTGCCGGAGCGGCGGATCGGCCTGTCGGCGCATGATTTCGCGCAGGCGCTTGGCGCGCGGGAATTAATCCTGTCGCATGCCGCAAAGCGCGAAGGCTCGCCGACCGTCGTGTCGCGCTTCGTGCAGCGCCTTGCCGCCGTGGCTGGGAGCGAAGCCTGGGCCGATGTGCAGGCGCGTGGCACCAAATACCTCGACTGGGCGCGCGCGCTCGATCGCCCAGGCGAAGTGAAGCCGGTACAGCGGCCGGAGCCACGGCCGCCGGTGGCGCTGCGGCCGAAACGGCTGCCGGTCACCGACATCGAACACTGGCTGCGCGACCCTTACACGATCTACGCCAAGCATATCCTCAAGCTGCAGCCGCTCGATCCGGTCGACACCGCGCCCGGCGCGCGCGACCGCGGCACCGTGATTCACCAGGCGATCGGCGATTTCACTGCAAAGTTTGCCGACGGCCTGCCAGCCGACCCGCTGGCGGAATTGATGGCGCTCGGCCGCGACGCCTTCGACGAGCTCAACGATTTTCCGGAGGCGCAGGCCTTCTGGTGGCCGCGCTTCGAGCGCATCGCGCGCTGGTTCATCGAGTGGGAGATCGAGCGCAGGGCCAATGTGCAGTCGGTCTACGCGGAGGTGAAGGGCGAATTGCAGGTGACGGACGATTTTCTGCTCACCGCGCGCGCCGACCGGATCGAATTGCTGAAGGACGGCCGCTTCGCCGTGCTGGACTACAAGACCGGGCGGCCGCCATCAAAGAAAGAGGTCCAGGTCGGCTTCGCCCCGCAACTCACGCTGCAGGCGACAATCCTGCGCCACGGCAGCTTCAGCGGTATAGCGCTCGGCGGATCGGTGGCAGAACTTCTGTATCTGCGGCTCAGCGGCGGCGATCCGGGTGGCGAGAAGGCGCCGCGCGACTTCGATGGCATGAACCTCGACCAGGCCGCCGACGCTGCGCTGGTAAAGCTGCGCGAATTGGTCTGGACATTCGCCAGCGAACAAACGCCATACCTTTCGTTCTGGCGTCCGATGTGGGTCGGCCGCACCTATGGCGACTATGACCATCTCGCCCGCGTCCGCGAATGGTCCGCGACTGGCGGCGAAGTCGATCCGGATATCCCGTCATGAACGCACCCAACGCCAATAGGCCCAGGTTGCCCGACCGCGTGCTGAAGCCGCAATTCGAGGCCTCAGACCCCTCGGTGTCGGCCTGGGCGTCGGCCAATGCCGGCTCCGGCAAGACGCATGTGCTGACCCAGCGCGTGATCAAGCTGCTGCTGCGCGGCGAGGATCCGGCCAAGATTCTGTGCATCACATTCACCAAGGCCGCCGCAGCGACCATGGCATCGCGCGTCTTCAACACGCTGTCGGCGTGGACCGCACTCGACGATGCCGGCCTCGACCAGGCGATCCAGACCATCGGCTTCGATCCGGACGAGAAGCTGCGCACGCGCGCGCGACGGCTGTTTGCGCTTGCGCTGGAAACGCCGGGCGGACTGAAGGTGCAGTCCATCCACGCCTTCTGCACCAGCCTGCTGCATCAATTTCCGTTCGAAGCCGATGCCGGCGCCGGGTTCGAAGTCCTCGACGATGCGACCCAGACGCAGTTGCTGGACAAGCTCACGCTCGAAGTGATGCTCGAAGGCGCGGCACAACCGGACTCGCCGATCGGAAAGGCGCTGGCGGATGCGATCAAGGCCGCCGCCGACCAGACCTTCCGCGAACTGATC
>JAEWHY010000168.1 GCA_023387555.1 Pseudomonadota bacterium | reverse complement strand
GCCACCGAGATCAGCCGCGTGCATTCGGTGGCGGCGCACGATGTGTCCGACAGGCTCGAACAGCTGGCGCAGAGCATGCGCAGCCAGATCGATCAGTTCTTCGAGCGGCTGCGGGCGGCGTAGTTTTTCACTCCGCCTCGAACGCCCCCGGAATGTGTTGCGGCAGCGACCGGGGCGCCACCAGCACCGCATCGAACCGCATGTCGCAACCTGCGTCCTGCGGATTGGCGGCAAGCCAGGCCGCGGCCGCCGACGCGATGCGCCGCTTCTGACGCTCGGTGACCGACCAGGCCGCATCGTCGAGCACGGCGCGGGCCTTCACCTCAACGAAGATCAAAAGCGCACCGCGCCGCGCCACGATGTCGATCTCGCCGGCCGGACAGCGGAAGCGCCGCGCTGCAATCCGGAAACCCTTCGCCAGCAGCAGGGCGGCAGCACGGCTTTCCGCCGACAGTCCGAGCTTGAACGCGGTCTGGCGTTCCGGCGCGGGCGGTGGCTTGTCCGCAGGCGGGCCGGACTTACGGCGCGGCATCGCTCCGCTCCTTCGCAAGCGCGAGCGCGCGCTGGTAGACGTCGCGGCGCGGCAGCCCGGTGGCGGCGACGATTTCCCCGACCGCGTCCTTCACCGACACGCGGGTGAGCGCCGCGCGAATCAGCGCATCGACATCGTCGGCCGCCGGCGCCGCCGCCTCGCCCGGCGGGGCGATCACGACAACGAATTCGCCGCGGGTCTCGGCATCGCCGGCATAATGTTCGGCGAGCGCCGGCAACGACGCGCGGCGGACCTCCTCGTGCAGCTTGGTCAGTTCGCGACAGATCGCCGCTTCGCGTTCGCCGAACGCCGCTGCGAGGTCGTGGAGCGTCGCCGCGATCCGGCTGCCGCCTTCGAACAGGACGAGCGTCGCCGGAACCCGCGCCAGTTCCGTGATCCGCTCGCGCCGCTGCGTCGCCTTCGCCGGCAGGAAGCCCTCGAACAGGAAGCGATCGGTCGGCAGTCCGGACGAGACGAGGGCGGCCAGCACGGACGAGGCGCCTGGCAAGGCCACTACGGCCAACCCGGCGTCGCGTGCCTCGCGCACCAGCTTGAAGCCGGGGTCGGAGATCGCAGGCGTGCCGGCATCCGAGACCACGGCGACCGCCGCGCCCTCGGCGATCCGCTTCAGCAGCCCCGGCCGCACGGCCGCGGCATTGTGATCGTGATAGGCCACGGTCGGCGTTGCGATGCCGTAATGCTCGAGCAGCTTGCGGGAGACCCTCGTGTCCTCGCAGGCGATCAGGTCGGCGCTGGCCAGCGTCTGCAGGGCGCGCAAGGTGATGTCGCCGAGATTTCCGATCGGGGTGGCCACGAGATAGAGGCCGGCGGCGAGCTTCGGCGACGGAAAGGCTGTACCCGCTATGTGAAAACCGCGCCCGGGTTGCGTCATGGCAACACCGCCCGAAACACCACCTCACCCATGCCGCCCACCCGGTTAAACATTCCATCACAATATGCCAGATTGCGCCGGTGAGTGCCTGTACAGCCTCGCGTTTCGCGTTTGTCTTCTGAGGAATCTGGCTGTGTCCGGGCCTATCCGTAATCCTGTCCTCCTCTCGCGACGGACGTTCGCAATCTCGGCCGCATCCTTTGCGGCGGCCGGGCTCGCCGGCTGTGCGTCGAGCAATATCGGCGGCGGCGGAACTGGAACCGGGCCGGGCGAAGGGCCCGTGGTTTCGGACGGGCCTGCGCAGCCGGGTGGCGCGATCGGAGCCGGACAATACAGGGTTGCGCTGATCCTGCCGCTGTCGGCAGGCGGGAATGCCGGGCTCGCGGCGCAATCGATGAAGAATGCCGCCGAGATGGCGCTTTCGGAATTCTCCAGCGCGGACATTCAGTTGCTAATTAAGGACGACGGCGGCAGTCCGCAGCGCGCGCGTGCGGTGGCCGGGGAGGCCATGGACGAGGGCGCCCAGGTCATCCTTGGTCCGCTGTTTGCGCAAACCGTACAGGCCGCGGCTTCGGTAGCGCGGTCGCGCAGCATCCCAGTCATCGGCTTTTCGACCGACGCCAGCATCGCGGCGCGTGGCGTGTATCTGTTGAGCTTTCTGCCCGAGACCGACGTGGTGCGCGTGCTCGGCTATACGTTCTCGACCGGCAAGCGTTCCTATGCCGGCATCGTGCCGGAAAATGCCTATGGTTCGGTGACGGAGGCGGCGTTCCGCGAGGACGTCGCGCGGCGCCGCGGCCGCGTCGTTGCGATCGAACGCTACAGCAAGGCCACGATGCAGGCCGCGATGAACGTGGTCGCGCAATCGGCCCGCAGCGCCGACGCGATCTTCATTCCGGACGGCGGCGATGTCGCGCCCGCGATCGCTCAGGGGCTGGCAACCGCCGGCGTCAATACCCGGCGGGTGCAGCTGCTCGGCACCGGGCTTTGGGACGATCCGCGCATCCTCAACGATGCGGCGATGCAGGGCGGACTTTATGCGGTGCCGGACCCGGCGGGCTTCGCCAGCTTCTCGCAACGCTATCAGGCGCGCTTTGGTGGCGAACCGGTGCGCACTGCCACGCTGGTCTATGATGCAACCGCGCTGGTCGCGGCGCTGATCCGCTCGCATCCAGGCCAGCCGATCACCAACGAGATGCTGACCAATCCGTCCGGCTTTGCCGGGATCGACGGCATTTTCCGCTTCAAGGCCGACGGCACCAACGAGCGCGGACTGGTGGTGATGCAGGTCGCCGCCGGCGGCAGCCAGATCGTCAGCCCGGCGCCGAAGTCATTTGTGGCTTAGGCGCCCAGCTTACGCCGCGAGATCGGCCACCACCGCATCGAGGATCGGGAAGGCGGCCTGCGTCACCCGCAGATGACCGTCGGCCGTGGTCTCGACCGCGCCTTCCGCCCGCAGATCCGCAATCCGCTGCTCGTCGAGCGGGCGCCCGGACAGCGCTTCATAGCGTTGCGGGTCGATGCCTTCCGCGAGCCTCAGTCCCATCAGCAGATATTCGTCGGCGCGCTCCTCGCGGGTCAGCGCCTCATCGACGATGAGCCCATGGCCCAGTCCCTCGACCCGCATCAGCCAGCTTTCGGGCCGGGTTTCGGTCGCGGTGGCGAAGCGGCGGCCGTCCTGCTCGATCCGGCCATGCGCACCGGGACCGATGCCGGCATATTCGTCGCCGCGCCAGTAGACCAGATTGTGCCGGCATTGCGCGCCCTCGCGGGCGTGATTGGAAATCTCATAGGCCGCAAGGCCGGACGCGCCGCACACCTCCTGCGTGATGTCGTAGAGTTCGCGCGCGAGGTCGTCGTCGGGGATCGCGAGCTTGCCGCTGCGATACAGCGCATGGAATGGCGTCTCGGCCTCGATGGTGAGCTGATAGAGCGACAGATGCTCGGCGGCTTCCGCGATGGCGCGCCGCAACTCGGCGGCCCAGGCGTCCGGCGTCTGGCCCGGCCGCGCATAGATCAGGTCGAAGGAATAACGGTCGAACACCGAGCGCGCGATGCCGACCGCTTTCAGGGCTTCCTCGGCGGTGTGCAAACGGCCAAGCGCTTTCAGCGATGCGTCGTCCAGCGCCTGCACGCCGAGCGAGACCCGGTTGACGCCGGCCGCCCGGAACCCGCGGAAGCGTTCGGCCTCGACGCTGGTCGGATTGGCCTCCAGCGACACCTCGACGTCGGGCGCGACCGACCAATGCCGGCCGATGCCGTCGAGAATCGCGGCGACGGTCTGAGGCTCCATCAGTGACGGCGTGCCGCCGCCGAAGAAGATGGTCGAGACGGTCCGGCCCCTGGTGCGGGCCGCGATGGTCTCGATCTCGCGCAGATAGCCCTGCACGTAGCGCGACTGATCGATGCCGCCATGGCGGACGTGGCTGTTGAAGTCGCAATACGGGCACTTCGACAGGCAGAACGGCCAGTGCACGTAAACGCCGAAAGCGGATGGTTTGGTTAACGTCATGTTAACGACACTAAACGCCGGGACATCGCGCGGCCAGTGCGAAGTTGCAGATTGCTTAAAGTTTCAATGATTCGGGATGCAGATGGTTATCGGCAGCGGTTCCCGTTTGCGCCCGTGCGGCGTTGATGGCCTCTGGTTAGTCATCCGACCGCGCCGTAGCAGCGCC
Organism: Pseudomonadota bacterium; assembly: GCA_023387555.1. GTDB lineage: Bacteria > Pseudomonadota > Alphaproteobacteria > Rhizobiales > Xanthobacteraceae > Pseudorhodoplanes. The sequence continues at coordinate 10,398 of JAEWHY010000168.1, read as the reverse complement.
CGCGAGCGTTGAGGCGCTTCGTGACCATCAACGGCTGGCGACGAATCGGCGAGCTTGTTCCATAATGGTATTGGGGGGCGGTCATCATGGCGACAACGGTCAATTTCGATCTGAGCACGACGCTCCAAGCGACGCTCACCGGCTCCAACACGACCTACGCCTATGCCTTCGCGTTCGGGTCGTCGACCGCGAGCGGCACGGCGGGGCTCGTGGATTCCGTCACGCTGGTGGACGCGGGCGTGGTCCAGTCGGGCCTGTCGCTGAGCCTGCCGTCGCCGAGCTTCTACAGCGGCACGATCTACGTCGTGGTCCAGCAGAACGGCAACGGCTCATTGAAGTCGACGATCAAGAGCACCAGCGACATCATCGACAACGCCGCCAGCGGCAATTTTTCGTATCAGCTGTTCGAGGCGACGCTGTCCGGAAGCCAATTCGACCTCGGCGACATTTCGCTGGTCAATACGTTCGGTCTCGCCTCGACCTTCGAGGCAGTCTATCAGAGCGGCAGCCAGACGCGCGGCTTCAAGGCCAGCGCCAAGAGCATTTTCGATGCGCTCCCCGCCGATGCGGTGGCGAACTATAGCCCCAACAGCTTCACCGACCCCGAGCGGCTCGCCACCGGACCTGCCACCGCGAACGGAGCGGCGCCGTGGTCGTATGAGGGCTGGCGCACCTATGTCGATGCCCTCAAGCAGGATGCCGCGACGCTGAGCCAGATCCAGCTCGTGCATGCGTTCAACGGCAGTGCGCTGCAGCCGGAGGCGATGCTCAGCCAGTACGGCGTCCGCTACGTCAAGGAAGACAAGCACGGCAAGGATTACTTCTGGCTGGTGCCGGACAACAGCAACGGCGCGACCAACAAGGCCTGGATCCGGATTCCGGCCGAAGAGCTGATGAAGAATATCTTCGGACAGACCGGCAAGCTCGAGGTCTATCCGGAAGGCCAGAACGGGCCGGTCGTCCAGTACGACAGCTTCACGCCGAACAACGCGGTCGGCGGCATCGTGATGGAATTCGTCGCGGGCTTCGACGGCGGCTTCTGGGGCGGCAGGGGCACCTCGGCCAATGCGCTCGACACGACGCCGATGAACTTCAACGAAACCTATAGCTGGAACATCAACTACAGCTACGGCGCGGCTCTGCTCGATGGGGTCGGTGCGGCGACATACACCAACACGCTGAAGCCCGCCGATGCCAAGGCCACCGACCTATTCTACGACCCTTGGGCCAAGCAGGTCATCGTCAATTCGAATGCCTATGGCTTCTCGTACAGCGATCTGTTGTCAGCGGGCGGGGTCAATCCGCAGATCACGTTGTACGACACCGCCACCAGCCGGAATGTCGAGACCATCAACATCTCGCTGTTCGACACCGGCGAAACGCCGGCTTCGGGATATCAGGCGTCCAGCACCGGCTGGATCGCGCCGACCGGCGGTACGTATGCGGCGGCGTCGACGCAGAGCTCGAACCAGATCGGGTTCAATTTCAATTTCTCGGTGGGCTCCAAGACCTATGCGCCCGACGAGAACACCTCGCTGGTGCTGAGGATCTATGCGCCCGGCAGCGCACAGGCCGGCAGCGACGGGTTCATATCCCTCGATCTCAAGGGCACCACCGGCAACTGGTATTATTACATCCTGAACAAGGACGGCTCCGGAAACTGGTCGGTCCAGCTCAGCAATCCCACGAACCTGGATGGGTTCTTCAACATCCAGGGTGTTCCGGTCACCGCCGACGGCTCGGTCGGCTGGTATCAGCTGGTGTTCGGAAGCGGCGCCGCGCAGACGACCTACAACCTCTATGCGACCAGCGATGCCGGCAGCGGGAACTTCGCCGATCTCGTGGTCGATCGCGGCGTCGGGGTGATGGAGAATTCCGCGAGCAATTACACGCTCTCCTTCGCGCCGGGCGGGCAGATGCTCTACGACATCGATACCTTCGCTCCGCAGGCGAAAGCCGCTGGCACCAAGGGCGTCACGATCCACGGCTCGAAGAAAAATGACATCGTCAACGCGCTCACTTCGTTAGAGGGACAGCCGCTGCCTACCGGCGGCGACGACATCATCTACGGGTATCGCGGCAATGACAGCCTGTCCGGCCTCGGCGGCAACGACATCCTCAATGGCGGCAAGGGAATCGATGTCCTGCGGGGCGGGGTCGGTGACGACATCCTGCAGGTCGAGGGCGATGAGGGTGTCTACGACTTTTTCGATGGCGGAGCCGGCACGGACACGCTGCAATTCATCGGCAACGATTCCGTCACGCTCGCCGGCTTCAACGCGTCAGTCTCCTTGATCGAAATCATTGACGGAAACGGGCGCGGGCTGCTCGGCACCAAGAAGGCGGACGTCTTCGACCTGCACGGGCTGACGGCGGCGAACAATGTCCCGTTCATCGACGGGCGCGGTGGCGACGACGTGCTGATCGGCTCCGACCTCGCCGAAGATCTGCGTGGCGGAGCCGGCAACGACACCCTCGAAGGCGGTGGCGGCAACGACATCCTCGATGGCGGCAAGGGTATCGATGTCCTGCACGGCGGCGCCGGCGACGACATTTTGCAGGTGCGCGGCAAGCAGGGAGTCTCCGACGTTTTCGATGGCGGCGCCGGTACCGACACGCTGCAATTCATCGGGAAAAAGGCCGTGAAGCTGAACGGCTTCGACGCCGCTGCGTCTTCGATCGAGATCCTGGAAGGCAATGGCAAGAAGCTGGCGGGCACCAACGCAGCGGACGTATTCGATTTCACCGGCCTGGCTGAAATGACCGGTGTGTTGTCCGTCCAGGGCGAACGGGGCGACGACGTGCTGATCGGTTCGGGCTTCGACGACGTTCTGCACGGTAACCGCGGTGAGGACATCCTCAGAGGCGGTGGTGGCAATGACGTCCTCGATGGCGGCCGCGGCGATGATATCCTCGACGGAGGCGCCGGTAACGATATCCTGGATGGTGGCCGCGGCCGCAACACCTACGTCTTCGGCGACGGCTATGGTGCCGACACGGTCGTTAAGTTCAACGCCGGCAAGGACAAGTTCGATCTTCGGGGCGCGACCGGCGTTCATGCATTCGACGATCTCTTGATGACCCAGGTCGCGGCGAAGACGGTTCTGATCGACTTCGGCGGCGGCGACACGCTGACGATTCACAAGACGACGATCGCCGTCCTGACCGCGAACCAGGGCGACTTCCTGTTCTCGTAAGGCCGGGCGTTACCGCTTCAGGCAGGCTTCGGCGAGCTTGATGAAAGCGCGGGCGCGATGCGACAGGCCCTGTCCGCGCGGCGGCAGGCCGTGCTTTTCGTCGGACGTCATCTCGCCGAAGGTGCGGTCGTGCCCGTCGGGCAGGAACATCGGATCGTAGCCGAAGCCGGCATCGCCGCGCGGCGGCCACACCAGCGTGCCCTCGACGGTTGCCTCGAAATCCTCGGTATGGCCGTCGGGCCAGGCGACGCAGAGCGCCGAGACAAAATGCGCGGTGCGGCGCGCCGGGGTGAGGGCGCCGTGATCGCGCAGCATCTGGTCGATCGCCTGCATGGCGCCGGCGAAATTCTTGTCCGGCCCGGCCCAGCGGGCCGAGTGAATGCCGGGCGAACCGCCGAGTGCATCCACGGCGAGCCCGGAGTCGTCGGCAAAGGCGGGAAGGCCGGACGCCTTCGCGGCGGCATGCGCCTTGATCGCCGCGTTCTCGGCGAAGGTCGCGCCGGTCTCCTCCGGCTCCGGCAGGTTCAGTTCGCCCGCCGAGACCGCTTCCACGCCATAAAGCGACAGCAATTCGCGCATCTCGCGCAGCTTGCCGGCATTATGCGTGGCGATGACGAGTTTGCCGGTGATGGGGCGGTGCGCGCTCACGTCACCGCCAGCTTTTGCAGGTCGACCAGTTTGCCGACGCCCTTGCGTGCGAGTTTGAGCAAGTCGAGGAATTGTTCCTCGCTGAACGGCGTCTTCTCGGCAGTGCCCTGGATCTCGATGATGCCGCCTGAGCCGGTCATGACGAAATTGGCGTCGGTGTCGGCGTCGGAATCCTCGGCATAGTCGATATCGAGGATCGCCGTGCCCTTGTGGATGCCGCAGGAGATCGCGGCGACATGATCGCGCAAAACGTCAGTCTTGATCATGTTGCGCGCCTTCATCCACTGCAGGCAGTCGTGCAACGCCACCCAGCCGCCGGTGATCGAGGCGGTGCGGGTGCCGCCATCCGCCTGGATCACATCGCAATCGATGGTGATCTGCCGCTCCCCGAGCGCCACGAGATCGACAACGGTGCGCAATGAGCGGCCGATCAGCCGCTGGATCTCGACGGTGCGACCGCCCTGCTTGCCGGCCGCCGCCTCGCGCCGCGTCCGCTCCGAAGTGGCGCGTGGCAGCATGCCGTATTCGGCGGTGACCCAGCCGCGTCCCTGACCCTTGAGCCAGGGCGGCAGGCGGTCTTCCAGGGTCGCCGTCACCAGCACATGGGTATCTCCGAACTTCACAAAGCAGGAGCCTTCGGCATATTTGACCACGCTGCGCTCGAGCGAGACGGCGCGCATTTCATCGGGGGCCCGGCGGCTTGGCCGCATCGTTCAGTCCTTCTTGATTTGCAGGTTGGCTGGATCGCTTTTAGGAGGCACCGTCGCGGCCGACAAGCACGGATTCGCCAAAAGGCGTATCCGGGAGGAATAAGGTCTTGCTCGACAATCTGTTACGACCGATCCGTGCCTTTCGCCCGGCCTATCTGCCGCTGGTGATGGTGTATTTCGCCTATGGCGCGCTCGGTCTGATCGATGTCTCTCGGGACTTCTGGATCAAGGAACAGTTGCAGCTTTCGCCGGCCGATCTCGCGAGCATCGGCGTGTGGCTGACGCTGCCCTGGACCATCAAGATGGTGTTCGGCGAACTTGTCGATTGCGTGCCGATCTTCGGCTCGCAGCGCCGTGCCTACATCACCATCGGCGCGCTGTTCACCGCGAGCGGTCTGTTGACGCTGGCTGGCGCAGCGGGCGGCTGGCTGACGTTCCTGCGTCCGGATCAACTCTACGTACTCGGCGCGCTGCTGATCGTGCTCGGCACGGTGATCCAGGACGTGGTGGCGGATGCGATGTCCACCGAAGTGGTCAGCCGCGTCGATGCGGCAGGCCAGCCGAAGCCCGAGCACGACGTCCGGTCCGAACTCGGCATGGTGCAGGTCATCGGACGGCTGTCGCTGTCGGCTGGCATCGTCGCGGTCGCTGGCCTGTCCGGCATTCTCGCGGGCATGTTCGAGCGCGAGACCGTGTTCCTGATGGGCCTCGTGATCCCGGCGATCTCGCTCACCGGCATGTCGATGATCGAGCAGGAAAAGGCTGCGCCGCGTCCGATCGACTGGCGGATCCTCGGCGGCGGACTCGTGTTCGGCGCCGTGGTGCTCACGCTCGCGCTCGGCGGCATCCCCTTCGCGCAGGAAGTGATCTTCGTCATCTCCATGGCGGTGATCTGCACGATGCTGGTGTTCGTGACGCGCGAACTCGACCACAAGTCGCGCATGGCGATCCTCTTTACCAGCATCATCATCTTTGCGTTCCGCGCGACGCCATCGGTCGGCGACGGCTATTTCTGGTTCACCCTCGACGTTCTGAAGTTCGATGAAGCGTTCTATGGCGCCTTGCGGCAGACCGGCGCCGTGCTTGCGATCCTCGGCATGTGGCTGTTCGCCAAGCAGCTCACCGAATATTCGGTGACCAGGACGCTGTTCTGGCTCGCCATCATCGGCACCATCCTGTCACTGCCGAGCATCGGCCTGTATTACGGCATCGCCGAATGGACCGAGCGGATGTTCGGGATCGGCGCGCGCTCGATTGCGATCATCGACACCGCGGCGGCGTCGCCCTTCGCGCAGCTTTCGATGATCCCGCTGCTGACCTTGATCGCCTTCTATGCGCCGCCCGGGCACCGCGCGACGTGGTTCGCGCTGATGGCCTCGCTGATGAATCTGGCGCTGGTGGCGGGCCAGTTGCAGACCAAATATCTCAACGAGTTTTTTGCGGTCCAGCGCGGCGACTATGCCGAACTCGGCGGCCTGCTGATCGTGGCGACCGTCATCGGCTTCGTGCTGCCGATCGGGACGATCCTGCTGCTGGGGCGGAAGGTTTGAGGGCCAGCGACAGCGCGGGGCGCCGCTCTCCGGGGCTCGCCCGGCAGGCCCGAAGGGGCGGCAAGGGGGGCGGATCAGACCGCGCTTGAAATCGCCGCGCTGAATCGTCAATTTCAGGGCAAAGGAGCCTTGCTTTGGCGTCACATGACATCCCGATCGGTGCGACGCACATCTCGCTCGCCGATCTGAGCGAGCGGTCGCGCGACATTTTCCGGCAAATCGTCGAAAGCTATCTCGCCACCGGCGAGCCGGTCGGCTCGCGCAATATCTCGCGGCTGCTGCAGGTCTCGCTGTCGCCGGCCTCGGAGCGCAACGTCATGAGCGACCTCGAGCAGCTCGGGCTGATCTACGCGCCGCATACCTCGGCCGGCCGGCTGCCGACTGAACTCGGCTTGCGCTTCTTCGTCGATGCGCTGATGCAGATCGGCGATCTCAACGAGGTCGACAAGCGGGCGATCGAGGCGCAGGTCGCCGGGCGCGGGCAATCCTACGAGAACGTGCTGACGCAGGCGTCGGGCCTGCTGTCCGGCCTGACACGCGCCGCCGGCGTCGTGCTGACCACCAAGCACAACACCAACCTGAAGCATATCGAGTTCGTGCGGCTGGAGCCCGAGCGGGCGCTGGTGGTGCTGGTCGCCGAGGATGGCCAGGTCGAGAACCGGATCCTCAATATTCCCGCCGGGCTCCCGACATCCTCGCTGGTCGAGGCTTCGAATTTCCTGAATGCGCGGATTCGCGGCAAGACGATCGCCGAATTGCGCCTGGAAATGGAGGAGGCGCTGGAGGCGGGCCGTGCCGAACTCAACCAGCTGACGCAGAAGATCGTCGCCGCGGGATTCGCCAGCTGGTCGGGCGGCAACACCGACGATCGCAAGCTGATCATCCGCGGTCAGTCGCATCTGCTCGACGATCTCAAGGCGCTCGATGACCTCGAACGGGTGCGTCTCCTGTTCGACGATCTCGAGACCCGGCGCGGCGTGGTCGATCTTCTGGGCCGGGCCGAGCACGCCGAGGGCGTCCGCATCTTTATCGGATCGGAGAACAAGCTGTTCTCGCTGTCCGGCTCCTCGACCATCGTCGCGCCCTATCGGGACTCCGCGGGGCGGATCGTTGGCGTGCTCGGCGTCATCGGTCCGACGCGCCTGAATTATGCGCGAGTGATCCCAATGGTGGATTATACCGCAAAGGTGGTGTCCCGGATTCTCTCGGGAACTTGATTTTTACCTTTTGAATTCCGATATGGCGGGGCTAAAGCCCACACACCGTCACCGGGACGCACCGCGATGAACGATACGCCACGGCCTGACGCGCCAGTCTCTGAATCTTCCGCAGCCCCTGCGGAGCCCCAGAGCGAGCCCAAGGTCTCCAAACCCTATGTCGACCCTTCGTTGCTGGTCGACGAAGCCGCCGAGTTCAAGGACCGGCTGCTGCGCACCCTTGCCGAGATGGAAAATCTCCGCAAGCGGACCGAGCGCGAGGTCGCCGATGCACGGCAATATGGCATTGCCTCGTTCGCGCGTGACATGCTCGGTGTCGCCGACAATTTCCGCCGCGCTCTCGAGACGATCGGACCCGAGGTCCGGGCCGGCGCCGATGCCGCGGTCACCGGCTTCATCGAGGGCGTCGAGCTGACCGAAAAGGAGTTGCTCCGGGCCCTGGAGAAAAACGGCATTCGCAAGATCGATCCGCAGGGCGAGAAGTTCGACCCCAACCTGCATCAGGCGATGTACGAGGTGCCGGATCCGTCCGTGCCCGCGGGCACCGTGGTGCAGGTGGTCCAGCCGGGCTATGTCATCGGCGAGCGCATCCTGCGTCCGGCCATGGTCGCGGTCTCCAAGGGCGGGCCGAAGGCGACTGCGCCGTCCGGGAACGACAACGCGGACGGGAAATAAGTCGTCCGGGCGGCTTGTTGACCGCTCACTGTTTCCAGCCCATGATTTTGCAACCAGCGAGTGTTTTTGCGGTTCTTCGAACTGCGAAAACACTCGAGTATTGACGACCTCGCTCGAAAACGCTCTGGCCTGGAGCTGCATCGAATGGCATTGCAGGACTTCAGCTTTTCGGTGGTTCTGCAGCCGCAGGAGGATGGCGGTTTCACCGTGCTCGTGCCGGCGCTTCCTGAGGTGGTCACGGAAGGCGACACCGAAGAGGAGGCGCTCGCCAACGCCCAGGAAGCCATCAGGGCGATCGTTGCCTATCGGCGCGATAACGGCATGGCGATTCCGTCAGACGCGCAGCCTGAAATCCGCCGCGTGACGGTGGCGGCGTAGCGTGGTTGGCGGCCGGCTCCCGGCGGTCAGCGGGAGGCGCGTCGTTCAGGTCTTGCAAAGAGCCGGCTTTGTCATCGACCGCGTGGTCGGCAGCCATCACGTCCTGGTCTATCCCGGCGACCCGACGCGGACTGTCGTTGTCCCCGTACACGGCGGCCGGGATTTGAAGCCCGGCACCATCAGGTCCATCCTGCGTCAGGCGGGTTTCACCCCTGATGAATTCAGCAGGCTGCTTTAAATTTACTCCCGCGCGTTTATGCCGTCGCGGACCTGACGGAAGCGGGTGAAATTGTCCGGCCAGCTCGGCTTCGGCGAAATGCCGACGACGCGGATGAAGCCGGCGACCCCGAAGCGCATCCACTGCACGATCACGACATCGGTATTGTCGCCCGCGGTCTGGCCCTCGAGCCGGATCTCGTGGGTCGGCTGGCCGCCGACCCGGATATTGTCCTGAGACAGGATCTTGAGGTTGCTGAAGCCCTGGATATTGCGCAGCACGTTCTGCGCGAAGCTGGCGCGATCCTCGGCCTTCGGCGGCGCGCCGGTGCCGATCGATATCATCAGAACGGCTTCATTGTTCTGCAGGTCGTCCGGGCCGCCGCGCTCGGTCAGCATCACCGCCTGGCGGGGCGCCAGAAGCCTGACGCCTTCGAAGCCGGCCCGTTCGGTGACCCGGAACGGCATCTGGTCGAGAATTTCCTGCGGCGGGATCGCCGGGCGCAGGGCCACGGTGGTCAGCGCCTTGCGGATCACCTCGTCGGGATAGGCTTCGCTCGCCTCGGCCGGAACCTGCGCCGTGATCACGAACGAGAACGGCATGTCGCCGCCCTGTCCGGTGATGTTGCGACGCGTGATCATCAGCCATTTGCGGAATTTGGTGCCCTCGGCCTCCTGGTCGCCGACCACGAGATGCGCCGCGCCGCTTTCGGTCAGCAATAATTCGCGCTTGGCGTTGCTGACGCCCGGAATATCGATCGCGCCCGAGCTCATCGCCTTCAGAAATTGCTCGTAGGCCGCCCCTGGGACCTGGGTGAGCAGGATCGCGGCCTTGCGATCGCGATCCTCAAAGCCGGGAAAGCTGGGGCTGGCCGTCATCCCGGTGGGCGGGACGAGGCCGACGTATGAGCCGACCGGAAACACCGCCTCCGCGGCCTTCGACGGGCCGGCCAGAAACAGGACAAATAACAGCAGGGCCGTTCGCAGCATGTTCGGACTTTGTGCGGGAGGATTTCGGTTTTGCGTTTCGCCGCGCAGCCGGGCATAGCGGTATCAAAGTGGCCGGGCAGGCAACCTTCGCAATGTACCATCAAATCGGGTCATTGGAAGGCAGGGGCCGAGCGACCGGGCCGGGGGCAATATGCTGTCGACCCTGATCACCACGCTCGATCTGCTCGGCGTTGCCGTATTCGCGGTCACCGGCGCGCTGGTGGCCTCGCGCAAGCAGATGGACATTGTCGGCTTTGCGCTGCTGGCGACCGTCACCGGGATCGGCGGCGGGACCCTGCGCGACCTCGTGCTGGGGGCGACGCCGGTGTTCTGGGTCCAGCAGCCGGTCTACGTCGGGGTCTGCATTGCGGTTGCAGGGATCGTGTTTTTCACGGCCCATATCCCGGAATCACGCTTCCGCCTGCTGCTCTGGCTTGACGCGCTCGGCCTGTCGTTTTTCTGCGTGGTCGGGGCGGACAAGGCCCTGGAGAGCGGGGCCGGCGCCTTTATTGCCGTGGTCATGGGCGTCATCACCGGAACCTTCGGCGGGGTGGTCCGTGACGTCCTGGGCGGCGAAATCCCGATCATCCTGCGCAAGGAAATCTATGCCACCGCGGCGCTTGCCGGGGCCACCGTCTTCGTCGTCGGCGCCGAAACCGGGGTCCCGCCCACTGCCGCGGCCACTGCCGGTTTTGCAATCTGCCTTGTGATCCGGGGTCTTGCGCTGCAGCGCGGCTGGTCGCTGCCGGTCTACCGGGCGCGTCCGGGCCGGACCCCCAACGAACTCGACCGCCGTTAGGGAAACCGAAACCGGAAA
>JAEWHY010000005.1 GCA_023387555.1 Pseudomonadota bacterium | reverse complement strand
TCCCGCGAAAAGGCGGGGCACGGAAGGAGTTGGCCATGGCTGCCATTCGCCAGATCAGCGTTCGCCAGGAGCGCCACGCCGACCACGACGCGCGCGAAGCGTTGCTCGACCGCGCCTATGGCGACGTGCGTTTCACCAAGACCTCCGAGCGCCTGCGCGAGGATCGTCTGCCCTCGACCGGCCTGTCCTTCGTCGCGACGCAGAAGGGGCGCATCGTCGGCAGCGTGCGGCTGTGGGACGTGTCGGCCGGCCCCGGCCGCTCCGCGCTGCTGCTCGGCCCGCTCGCGGTGTCGCCCGAGCACCAGGGTAAGGGCGTCGGCGGCAAGCTGATGAAGCAGGCGATCGCCACCGCCCGCATGCGCGGACACGGCGCGATCCTGCTTGTCGGTGACGCGCCCTATTACGGCCGGTTCGGCTTCTCGGCGGAGAAGACCGGCCTTCTGTGGATGCCCGGTCCCTACCAGAAAGACCGGCTGCTTGCGCTCGAACTGCAGGCCGGCGCGCTCGACGGGGCCCGCGGCATGATCGGCGCCACCGGCCGCCTCGCACCGAAGCCGAATTCCGGCCAGATGGTTGCGGCGGCATCCAACAGGGCTGCCAAAAGCCCGACACCGCGCGCGGCTTAGATTTGCGCAGCGAAGCCTGGGCGGGTATCGCAGAGGACGCGATGCCCGCCCATTCCCTTTTGTTTCCTACCGACTGGAGTGACGCGAGATGACCGATTGGCCCGTATACGGCAAGATCGACGGCCCCATTGTGATGATCGGCTTCGGCTCGATCGGGCGCGGTACGCTGCCGCTGATCGAACGGCATTTCGAATACGACAAGTCGCGCATGGTGATCATCGATCCCGATCCGCTCAACAAGTGGATTGCCGACGAGCGCGGCATCCCGTTCATCCAGAAGCATGTGACGCGCGAGAACTACAAGGAACTGCTGACGCCGCTGCTGACCAATGGCGGCGGGCGCGGGTTCTGCGTCAATCTCTCGGTCGACACCGGTTCGGTCGACATCATGGAACTGTGCCGTTCGCTGGGCGCGCTCTACATCGACACCGTCAACGAGCCGTGGCTCGGATTCTATTTCGACAAGACGAAGGGCCCGGCCGAGCGCTCGAACTACGCGCTGCGCGAGATGACGCTGGCGGCGAAGCGCCGGAACCCCGGCGGTCCGACCGCGGTGTCCACCTGCGGCGCTAATCCCGGCATGGTGTCGTTCTTCGTCAAGCAGGCGGCGCTCAATCTCGCGCGCGACCTCAACCTCAACGTTCCCGACCCGACGACGCGCGAGGAATGGGCGAGCCTGTTGCGCCACGCCGGCGTCAAAGGGATCCATATCGCCGAACGCGACACCCAGCGCACCAAGGCGCCGAAGCCGCGCAACGTGTTCCTCAACACCTGGTCGGTCGAAGGCTTCATTTCGGAAGGCCTGCAGCCGGCGGAACTGGGCTGGGGCACGCACGAGAAGTGGATGCCCGACTTCGCGCGCAAGCACACCGATCCGAATGCGCCCGCGATCTACCTGATGCGGCCGGGCGCCGATACGCGCGTTCGCACCTGGTGCCCGACGCCGGGTCCGCAATACGGCTATCTGATCACGCACAATGAATCGATTTCGATCGCCGACTATTTCACGGTGTTCGAAGACGGCAAGCCGGTGTACCGGCCGACCTGCCATTACGCCTATCATCCAGCCGACGACGCGGTGCTGTCGTGGCACGAGTTGTTCGGCAGCGGCGGCAAGGTGCAGGACAAGCTGCATGTGCTCGATGAGGACGAACTGACCGACGGCGTCGATGAACTCGGCGTGCTGCTCTACGGCCACGCCAAGAACGCCTATTGGTTCGGTTCGCAGCTGTCGCTGGAGGAGACCCGCGAGCTTGCGCCGTATCAGAGCGCGACCGGCCTGCAGGTGACCTCGGCGATCCTCGCCGGCATGGTGTGGGCGCTCGAAAATCCGGAAGCTGGCATCGTCGAGACCGACGAGATGGACTACAAGCGCTGCCTCGAAGTCCAGCTGCCGTATCTCGGTCCGGTGAAGGGCTATTACACCGACTGGACGCCGCTCGAGGGCCGTCCGGGTCTGTTCCCCGAGGACATCGACGAGAGCGATCCCTGGCAGTTCAAGAACGTGCTGGTGCCGTAAGGCGTCCCGCTTTCGCTGCACGCATCGTCGTCCCCGCGCGGGCGGGGCCCGCAACCGCTACACTGGTGTATGGGTCCCCGCTTTCGCGGGGACGACCGTATCTTACGGCAAGCACTTGCTGCCAATCGGCAGCCTGGCCCGCTTGCCCCATGCGTTCGACGGCAGGGTGTCGAACGGCGCCGCGAATTGCTGCCGCTCCATGCGGAAGCTCACCGGCACGCGCGAGCCCGACGTTCCGTATTCCACGATCCAGAAATAGTCGTAGGCATTGCCCGGCCAGGTGTCCGGCACGTCCGGCAGCTTGTCCAGATTGAGAAGCTGGCGCAGCGTCACCTTCTGATCCGGGAATTTCAGCTCCATCGCCCGGTCGGCGATATGGCGATGGTTCCACACCATGACGACCGTCTTGCCGTCGTAGCGTGGATCGTCCATCAGCGCGCCGACCGCCTGCTGGGTGCGCAGGTTGAGCTGCGGGGTCGGATCGATGCCGGGCAGCGGCACCGCCGAGAAAACCGTGAGCGGCATTTCCCATGTCGCCGCAGCGGGTGAGGCGAATTGCAGCGTGTCGAGCGAGATCGCAAAGAAGGCGCCCGGCTGTTCGCCAGCGGCGAACAGCGAGTCCTTCGCGCCCTGTCCGAGATATTGCGCCGCCAGCGCCAGCGAGCGGTCGAGACCGATCTTGCACAGCGTCGAGACGCTCGCCTTCTCGCCGTGGCGCAGGATGATGACCTTCTTCGGCAGGGCCTGCGCCGGCAGGGCCAGTCCGCCAAGGATGGCGAAAGCGAACAGAACGATCCGACAACGCCGAATCATGGCAGGCGGTCCCCCGACATTTGCGTCGGGCAAGTCTAGCGCCGCTTCAAGCCAAGTCCACTAAGCCAAATCGACTAAGCCAAATCGACTAAGCCAGGTCCACAATGCCGGCGGCCCGATCCTCGCAGGCGAAGGCGAGTTGCAGCCCATCGGCGCTCCAGGCCAGCGCCGTGACCGGCGTGTCGAGATCGGACGAATGGACCAGCACCTCGGCACCGTCGTCGAGCCGTACCAGCAGGATGAGGCCGTCCTCGTAACCGGCCGCCACCACCGGCTGCTTGGGATGGCAGGCCACCACCGCCAGCTTCTTCGCATGCGGGGCAAGAAGCGTCGGCTGCTTGCCCATCGGACCGTCCTTGCCGGAGAATGGCCACAGGATGAGCTGGTCGGACCCGCCGGTCGCGAGGAACGCGCCGTCCGCGGTCCAGCTCATCGAGCGCACCCGCGTCGCATAACCCGACATCCGCATGTGCTTGGCGTCGACCAGCCGCCAGCCGTGCAGCATCGGCTCCTGCATGGTGGTGACGAGGAAGCGGCCGTCCGGGCTGACGGTGACGCCGAGATGCGAGCCCTTCCATTCCAGAACTTCGGGCTTGGCCTGCGCATTCGGAAACCAGAGCGAGGCGCCGTTGTAATGCGCGATCGCCAGGCGGAATCCTTTCGGCAGAAAGGCGAGGCCGCCGGCAGTCGAAGGTAGGTCCAGCGATTTCACCTCGCCCTTGCGGCTGGCGGTCTGGACGCTCTTGCCTGACGACCAGGCGGTGGCGCCATCGGGACCGATCGCGACATGATCGATCCATTTCCGCTTCGGATCCCCGAACACCGTGCGCATCGCACCGGTGCGATCGATCTCCACCACCTTGCCATCGTCGCCGCCGGTGACGAGGCGCGCGCCGTCGCAGGCCGAATCCAGGATGCCGCCGCCGTCATGCAGCGCGATCCGCTCGCCCGCGCCGTCGGCGCCGACAAGCAGCGCGGCCTCCTCGGCCAGCACGAAGGCGGCCCTGTCGCCGAGGAAATGCACGGCAATCACCGAACCATCGGTGGCAACCGGCTGGGTGCGGTCGGCGACGGATGGCGTATTGGGGGAACGGGTATCGGACATCATGAATCTCGGTCGTCCCGGAAGCCTGAGCGAAGCGAATGTTGTCCGGGACCCATAGCCACCAAATGTTCAATCAGGAAAGCACAGGCCGAACAACCCACACCGGGATTATGGGTCCCGGCCCTCGCTGTCACTCGGCCGGGACGACGCCTAGGCCACGCACTCCGCGAAGCCCTTGCGGATCTTCTCTTCCGGCAGCTTCTTGCCGATGAACACGATCCGGCTCTCGCGCTTCTCATCGTCCTTCCACGGCCGCTGGTGATCGCCGTCGAGGATCATATGGACGCCCTGGAACACGAAACGCTGCGGATCATCCTTGAACGACAGAATGCCCTTGGAGCGCAGGATCGCCGGGCCATCTTCCGCGACGAGCTTCTGGATCCACGGGAAGAACTTGTCGGCATCCAGCGGCTTGTCGGTCGACAGCGCAATCGATTGCATGTCCTCGTCGTGATAATGCTTCACGCCGTGGTGGTGATGGCCATGATCGTGGCCGTGACCATGATGATGGTCGTGATGATGATCATGACCGTGGTCATGATGATGATGATCGTGATCGTGGCCGCCCTCGCCGTGCAGGAAGTCCGGCTCGATATCGAGGATGCGGTCGAGGTCGAAGGCCTTGCGGTCCAGCACCTCTTCCAGCGCAATCTGCGAGCGCTGGGTGCGGTGCAGCCTGGCGTAAGGGTTGATGCCGCGGATGCGCGCCTCGACCTCCTGCAGGTCGGCCTCCTCGACGAGATCGGTCTTGTTGAGCAGGATCACGTCGGCGAAGGCGATCTGGTTCTTGGCCTCGGGCGCGTCCTTCAGCCGATCCTTGAGCCATTTGGCGTCGGCGACGGTCACCACCGCATCGAGACGCGTCCGCTTGCCGACCTCCTCGTCGACGAAAAAGGTCTGCGCCACGGGCGCGGGATCCGCGAGCCCGGTGGTCTCGACGATGAAGGCGTCGAACTTGCCCTTGCGCCGCATCAGGCCTTCGATGATGCGTATCAGGTCGCCGCGCACGGTGCAGCAGATGCACCCGTTGTTCATCTCGAACACTTCCTCGTCGGCATTCACGATCAGGTCGTTGTCGATCCCGATCTCGCCGAACTCGTTGACGATCACGGCGTATTTCTTGCCGTGCGGTTCCGAGAGGATGCGGTTGAGCAACGTGGTCTTGCCGGCGCCGAGATAGCCGGTCAGCACCGTGACGGGGGTTTTTTCGGACATGAACTCGCTCGGTCTGCTGCCTCCCCCGTGTGGGGAGGGGTCGGGGTGGGGTCTTAGCGGGCGCGAGCCGGTCGCGCCACCCCCTCACCGGCTGTATCGCAGCCGACCCTCCCAACCAGGCCTGGGGCCCGGCGGAAGGTAACATTGGAGCTTGCGTCAGCTCATCAGCGCCGCGCTGAGCGTCCTTATATTGTGCCGCATGAGGTCGATGTAAGTGGGCGCCGGGCCATTTTCGTCGGTGAGGGCGTCGGAATAGAGCGTCCCGCCCAGCTTGGCGCCGGTTTCGGCCGCGATCCGCGTCAGGAGCCTCGGATCGCTGATATTTTCCAAGAACACAGCGGGGATTTTCTGCTTCCTGATCTGCGTGATGATGCGCGCCACATCCCGCGCCGAGGCCTCCGCATCGGTCGAGACGCCCTGCGGGGCGATGAACTCCACGCCATAGGCATCCCGGAAATAGCCGAAGGCATCGTGGGTGGTGATGATCTTCCTGCGGTCGGCGGGGATGCGGGCGATGACGTCGCGCACCTCGCGGTCGAGCGCATCCAGCTTGTCCAGATAGGCCGCGGCGTTGGCTTCATACGTCGCCTTGCCGGCCGGATCGGCGGCGATCAGACCGTCGCGGATATTGGCGACATAGGTCTTCACATTGCCGACCGACTGCCAGGCATGCGGGTCGCCGTTGGAATGGCCGTGTCCGTGATTGTGCGAATGGCCGGCCCCTGCGAGCTTGAGCGGCTTGATGCCCTTGCTCGCGACGACAGTGGGCGCCTTGGTGTTCGACGATTTGATCAGGCGCGCCAGCCAGCCTTCGAAGCCGAGCCCGTTGGTGACGATGACCTTCGCATCGGCCAGAGTTTTGGCGTCGGCGGGCGACGGCGAATAGACATGCGCGTCGCCGTTCGGGCCGACGAGGTTTTTCACCGCCACGCGGTCGCCGCCGACATTCGACACCAGATCGCCGAGCAGCGAGAAGGATGCCACCACCGGCAGCCTGGCCGGCGGCTCCTGC
The DNA here is from genome assembly GCA_023387555.1 of Pseudomonadota bacterium. GTDB lineage: Bacteria > Pseudomonadota > Alphaproteobacteria > Rhizobiales > Xanthobacteraceae > Pseudorhodoplanes. The sequence continues at coordinate 988 of JAEWHY010000005.1, read as the reverse complement.
GCTTGCGCGGACGACGCAAGGAAGGCAATGGCTGCTGCGATAACAATGCGTCTCGTCAGCATGACGGACCTCCCCGGCTTCAGGCTTCGAGATGGCGCTTCGGAAACAGCTGGCGAACCAGCCCGCCGACGCTACCGAACAACAGCGAGATCGCGTAAAGGATGCCGGCAACCAGGATGACCGCGGGACCGGCGGGCGCTGCAGTGTGGAACGACAGCAGCAAGCCGGCATAGCCCGAGATCATGCCGGCCAGCACCGCGACCACGATCATCGCCGTGACATCGCGCGCCCAGAAGCGGCCGATTGCCGCCGGCACCATCATGATGCCGACCGCGAGCAGCGTGCCGAGCGCATGAAACCCGGACACCAGATTGACCACGAGCAGCGCGAGAAAGATCAGATGCGCCGGGCCACCGGATTTGCTGACCGAGCGCAGATAAAGCGGGTCGACGCTTTCCATGACCAGCGGCCGGTAGATGATCGCAAGTCCGAACAGCGTCACGGTGGCATTGATGGCGATCAGCGTGAGGGTCGGATCGTCGAGGGCAAGCACAGAGCCGAACAGAAAGTGCAGCAGGTCGATATTGGTGCCGCGCACCGAGATGATGGTGACGCCGACCGCAAGCGAGATCAGGAAGAACACCGCAAGCGAGGCATCCTCCTTCAGTTCGGTCGAACGCGCGACGAGACCGGCCAGCAGCGCCACCACGAAGCCGGCGATCAATCCGCCTGCGGTCATTGCGAAAATGTTGAGCCCTGAGATCAGGAAGCCGATCGCGGCGCCCGGCAGCACCGCATGCGCCATGGCGTCGCCCACGAGCGACATCCGCCGCAGCATCAGGAAAACGCCGATCGGACCTGCTCCGAGCGCAAGCACCATCACCCCGACCAGCGCACGGCGCATGAAGTCGAATTCGGCGAAGGGGGAGATGAGGGTGGAATAGAGCATCGGTTATCGTCGTCCCCGCGAAAGCGGGGACCCATAGCC
>JAEWHY010000600.1 GCA_023387555.1 Pseudomonadota bacterium | reverse complement strand
GTGATAAGGCGGCGCATAGGGCGGCGGCGCAGCTTCCGGCGGGTAGCCGTAGGGAGCGCCCTGATAGCCATGCGGCGGATAACCGTGCGGCGGATAGCCTTGTGCCTGATATGCCTGCGGAATCGGCGGCTGCGGCGGATAGGCTTCGCGCGCCGCGCCATAGCTTGCGGTGGGGAAATAATAGGATTGCGGCGCGGGCGCGTGGTCGTCGGACCTTGCTCCGTTCTCAGTCATCCGCACCCGCTCGTTCATCGTATGACCCGCATCGCCTGATCAGGCTTTGGCGCCTATCGCGGTACCGCGATCCTTAAACAATGGGGTCACCGGAAAACGCGGTCCGCCCCCGAAGCCGACTTTTAAGGGTCACGGTAAACAAGCGGTTAACCGCTACGATTCCTGAGGGATTTGCGGCATCGCAAGGGTCCGCGAAACGCAATAGCCTAGGCGTCACGCCAACCTGGCCCGCCCGATTCGGCGGCGCAGCGATGTGAAAAGCAATTGGGGAAAGCGATGCCGGTCTACCGCGCGCCCACTGACGACGTGATGTTCCTGCTCAACGATGTGTTCCGCATCGAGCGCCACAACAATGTGGCCGGATTTGGCGATGCGACCCCTGACGTGGTCGAAGCAATGCTCGTAGAAGCCGGGAAGCTCTGTTCCGAGGTGCTCGTTCCTCTCAACCGAGCAGGCGATATCGAGGGGTGCACGCACCATCCGGACGGCCGCGTCACCACTCCCGCCGGATTCAAGGCCGCCTATGACCAGCTCGTCGCCGGCGGCTGGATCGGCCTGTCGTGCCCGGCCGAATATGGCGGGCAGGGCCTGCCCGGCACCCTGACCGTCATCATCAACGAGTTCCTGGGCTCGGCCAATCTTGCCTTCTCGATGTATTCGGGGCTGGTGCAGGGCGCGGTCGCCGCGATCCTGACCCATGCCAACGACGAGCTGAAGCGCAAATTCCTGCCCAAGATGATCGAGGGTGTCTGGGCCGGCACCATGAATCTCACCGAGCCGCAATGCGGCACCGACCTTGGCCTGCTGCGCACGCGGGCGGTGAAGCAGCCGGATGGGTCCTACAAGATTTCGGGGACCAAGATCTTCATCTCCGGCGGCGAGCAGGACCTCACCGAGAACATCATCCATCTGGTGCTGGCGCGCATCGAAGGCGCGCCGGAAGGCACCAAGGGCATCTCGCTGTTCATCGTGCCCAAGATCATGGTCAATGACGATGGCACGCTCGGCGACAGGAATGGCGTCGTCTGTGGCTCGATCGAGCACAAGATGGGCATCCGCGGCAGCGCCACCTGCGTGATGAACTATGACAATGCGACGGGTTATCTGATCGGGCAGGAGAACCGCGGCCTTGCCGCGATGTTCGTGATGATGAACGAGGCGCGGCTCGGCGTCGGCGTGCAGGGGCTGGCGCTGTCCGAGGTCGCGTACCAGAACGCCGTCATCTACGCGAAGGAGCGGCTGCAGGGCCGCGCGCTCACGGGGCCGAAATTCCCCGACAAGCCGGCCGATCCGATCATCGTGCATCCGGACGTGCGGCGCACGCTGCTGACGATCCGCGCCTTCAACGAGGCGGCGCGTGCGCTGACGATCCAGACCGCGCTCTATGGCGATCTTGCGCACCGCTCGCAGGATGCGCGCGAGCGCCAGCACGCCGACGACATGATGGGCCTCTTGACGCCGGTGGTGAAGGGCGTGCTGACCGATCTCGGCTTTGCCAACGCCGTGAACGCGCAGCAGATGTTCGGCGGCCATGGCTATATTTCGGAGACCGGCGTCGAGCAATTCGTGCGCGATGCGCGCATCCCGATGATCTACGAGGGCGCCAACGGCATCCAGGCGCTGGACCTCGTCGGCCGCAAGCTGCCGAAGGACGCCGGCCGCGCGGTGATGACCTTCTTCGCCGAAGTGCAGGGCTTCGTGAATGCGCACAAGGGCAATGACGCGATGAAGCCCTATGTCGAGCCGCTCAATGTGTCGCTCGGCCACCTGCAGCAGGCGACGATGTGGTTCATGAACAACGCGATGAAGAACCCCGACAACGCCGGCGCGGGCGCGACGGACTACATGCACATGTTCGGGCTGGTGGCGCTCGGCCTGATGTGGGGCCGCATTGCGCTGGCCGCTAACGAGAGGCTGGCGAAGGGCGATGCGGGTGGTGCGCAGAGCGGCGCGGGGCTTGATGCGCAGGCGCTGAGAAACAAGCTGATCGTGGGCAGATTCTTTGCCGAGAAGATGCTGCCGGAAACGGTGGCGCAACTGGCGAGGATTACGTCGGGTGCGGGGAGTGTGATGGAGATGGGGATGGAGGGGTTTTAGGGCACATGATGCTGTTGTAGCGCGAACCGCAGCGGTCACGTTGCGGGGAGCTTGCTGATTTCCGTGCTGACCACGCTGCGAGATTGTCGGATGGCCGATAGAGACAGAGCTTACCGCAGCGTCCTAAGCCGGTTAGTAAGGACAAGTGTTTGCTTCAATGGGGTCATGATTCCGGCTACGACTTTGCTGACAGTTCTCGGTCGGTATGTCGAAAACCTTTTCATCTACAACGATCATCGAATTTATAAAGTGTCTCTTGTGGGGTCCGCTGTCCCCATCAAATTTTCCGACCGCTACTTTTTACTTTGCACCAATCATCAATTGCGGGGACAGAAATTAGAAAACGTATCGCTAATGAGCCGCGAGGGAAGGAAGCTTTTTACGTCATCGGGAGTGCGTCATTTCGAGAATGATGAAAGTCCCTATTATCTCGACTTGGGCGCGTTTGAGTTTTCAGAACCTTGTGAGGCGCATCCGGAGCTGAAGGAAAGATTTTTTGAACTTCGGAATGTTCCGCCCGATGCTGTTGCTGCGGATATTGTGTTTGCCGTAGTCGCAGGCTTCCCCGCGAAAGATCAAAAATACGAGCTGGAAGACAATAATCATATCGGGAAGGTTAAGCGAATTGTAGTGTGTGATCTCGATCCGACCTCATATGATCCAGCGCTGCTGTGCCTTCGGGCGAAAGAGCCATTCGCTTTTGATCCAGACGGAATGAGCGGCGGATCTGCTTTCGTTGTACAAAGGGTAGATGGTGTCTTCCATGCATTTTTCGCCGGCATGATTGTGACCGGAGGGGCAGATCGCTTCCACATCATCAAGGTGGGCTTGATCAAAGACTTTCTCGCAGCGCTGGTGCAGCAAGCGTAGCCCGGATGAGCGCAGCGAAATCCGGGGGCTCCCGCATATCGCTTCGCTCATGCGGGGTATGGGGCGTCGCGCTTTCCTTCGGTCGCTCCTCGGGATAGCGCCGCCCCGCCACGCTTAGCCTCGCATTTTCCGCAAAAATGGCCGGTGCCGGGCAATCCGGAACAGGCTAAAGTCGTCGTCCGTGGTGTTTCTACATGCGGATGAGGGCAACGAAGGACGCGGGCCGCGGGCGGTACGGGTTCGGTCGTCGTCCGAAACTTCCGGTGTGGCCGTTGAGCGATCGGGTTCAGGCCGCCGGGACGAAAAAGGGCGAGGCTTGCAATGGCTCAATCTCCCGCGTCTTTGCGTTCTCATCTCGGCTCGTTCGCGCTGATCGCCGTCATCATTGCCGCGATCGCCGGCGCCTTCGCCTATACGGCGGGCTTTCTCTCGCCGGGGCGTCTGACGCCGCAGAAGCTGGTCGCGGCCTTCGCGCCGCCGGGCGGACCGGGGCTCGGGCATCGCCGCAACCATGCCAAGGGCATCTGCTTTACCGGCGTTTTCGAATCGAACGGCAACGGCGCGGAGCTGTCGCGCGCGCAGGTTTTCACGCGCGGCCAATACCCTGTGCTCGGCCGCTTCAATCTCGGCACGCCGGATCCGGACGCGGCAGATTCGACCGTACGGGTGCGCGGCATGGGGTTGCAGATCGCGACCCCGGACGGCGCGGTCTGGCGCAGCGCGATGATCAATGCGCCGGTCTTTGCCGTGTCGACGCCGCAGGCCTTCTACGGATTGCTGGAGGCGGGCAAGACGCCGGAGGCGATGAAGGCGTTCCAGGCGGCGCATCCCGAGATCGCGCCGTTCGGCGCCCGGGCCGGGAGCAAGG
>JAEWHY010000578.1 GCA_023387555.1 Pseudomonadota bacterium | reverse complement strand
GGTGCGCAGTGCCGGCAAGCCGAATTCAGCTGGATGGACCATGTCGGATGGTTGCATGGCGCGCACACATCGCGCGCCGAGGCGTGCCCAAATCTTTCGAGGAAACGCATCAAGGGCAGGCAAGCCCATTTGGAATGGCAGGATAGAATCGGGGCGAAAACTCGTCGGAGCGAAACCTGGGTCAGGCTGGCGGATCGGACTTGAAGCCAGCGTTCGCAATATCAGGCCCGGTGTTACGATGGTGCCAGCCTGGCCGCGGGCTTCAATGTACCCTTCCGCGGCCAGCAATGAATAAGCCGCATCGATAGTGCCTCTTGCCAGACCCAACTCTTTAGTCAGCGCCCTGGCCGACGGAATGCGGTCACCGGGCTTGAGATCCCCGCCTGCGATGGCGCCGCGGAACCTATCGTAGATTTGCCGGTAAAGGGGTGCTGCCGTCTTCGCATCCAACGGCGCGATGTTGCGAAGCTTCGCTCCCGCCATGGATCAGCCCACTCCGAAAGTTGGTCTAGATTGATTGGTCCATGTTTGCGCCTTTCAGCAAAGGATATCAAATCTAAACGACCGTCTTGCAATTGGCCTCCAATGAAGATCGCGAGCACGGTCCGCTACCTAGGCCTCGAAGTCGACGATCCCCTCGAATTCGCGAACAAGATCGACATTTGATAGCTGGTTCACCGCCGACTGCGGACGTTGCAGGCGACGGCTGCACTGCGCCGACCCGGGATCCACCGACTTCCGCTGATGGGACTGACCGCCAAATTGGCCGGTTTATAGCGACGGGCCAACAGGAGACGAAGACCAGCATGGAGAAATCGCTGCATAAACGCGGCGATGAACTGCTCAATGAGAGCCTGTTCTTCGGCATCGGCCATGCTCGCAGCGCCGTTGCCGCGTGGGTTGCCGATTATAATACCGAGCGGCCACATTCCTCGCTGGGCTACGCGACGCCGGCAGACTTCGCCAGGATTATCGCCGCACGAAGTAACAGAAACGGTCGAGGCTCTAAACGCCGCTCGATGAAACATCCGTGGCAGGTCACTCTCGATCATATGATCGAGATCAGTGACGACGACGAACAGTCGTGCAAATGGCTCAAGCCATTGGCCGTGGGGTCGACCACAGAAGCGGAGATGACCATGCAGCTAGTTAGGCTATGGGGTGTGTTCACGGCGTGCACCGTGGGACTTGCGGTACTGTGGTTGCTCAGCTTAGCGCCGGATGCGTTTACGGGTGGGTTTTGGCTCACACGCAAGACATTGGTGTATGGTACTGGCGTGCTAGCAATCGGCCTTATGTCCGTCGGCGTGTTCCTGGCGGCCCGGCCCGTCTGGTTCGAAACACCGCTTGGTGGGCTCGACAAGTTCTACCGCTTGCATAAGTGGCTAGGTATTGGGGTTTTCGCCTTCTCGGTCGCTCATTGGATCCTCAGGATGGGGCCGTCCTGGATTACGACTCTAGGCTGGTTCGAATTACCTCCAAGGCCAGCGCGCGCAGCGCAAGTCCAAGCTCCGACGGGATTCGACGTCTTTCGCGATCTTCGAGAGGTTGCCGCCCATGTCGGTGAATGGACTTTCTACCTCCTGGCCATCCTTGTGGCGCTCGCACTGTGGAAACGCTTCCCTTACAAGTACTTTTTCAGAACGCACAAGCTCATGCCAGCGGTCTATCTGCTGTTGGTGTTCCACACCTTCATTCTGACGGAACTGTCTTATTGGACGAAGCCGATCGGCCCAGTGTTAGCGGTTCTCTTGATCGCTGGCTCGGTGGCGGCACTCATTTCCCTTTGTCAAAAGATCGGCTATTTGCGCAAGGCTTCGGGAAAAATCGCGCATATGAGGCTTTACGATAACAACGTACTGGATGTCACCGTCAGGCTCGAGACAGCATGGCGAGGCCATGATGCCGGACAGTTTGCATTCGTGAACTTCGACGATCCGGAGGATGCTCATCCCTTCACCATTTCCTCTGCTTGGTGTGAGGACGGCCTTCTGACATTCACGATCAAGGGCCTGGGAGACTACACACGCACCTTGGCCAGTAGTCTCTACGTAGGCCAGGGCGTCGTCATCGAAGGACCCTACGGCCGATTCAACTTTCTCAGTGACAATCGGCGCCAAATCTGGATCGGCGGAGGCGTCGGCATCACGCCATTCATTGCGCGCTTGAAGGCTCTGGCGCAGCGGGACCGCACCGAACCTATAGATCTATTTTATGCCACCGCCGCTCCAGAGAAGGATTTCATTGCGAATATCCGCGAGCTCGCCGAGCAAGCCGGCGTCAGGCTTCATCTGCTGGTGGAATCCACTGATGGCAGATTGACCTTGGACCGGATCGAAGCTTTGGCGCCTCATTGGAGAGAGGCAGACATCTGGTTCTGCGGTCCGCTGGCGTTCGGGAACGCAATGCGCACTCCGATGATAGCCCAGGGATTGCCTCCTTCTCAGTTCCATCAGGAACTATTTGAGATGAGGTGATTGCTCACGTCACTAAATGGATCTGCCAGGCGTCCGCTCTTCACCTGAATGTGTTGCAAAACCCGTCTGCACTGGGCCGGACCGCTCGGCGTTGATTTTTGAGCGGCCTTTCCGTTCCGCTCCTCGCGAGCGGTAGCTCGACCGCATCGGCAACCGACGCCTGACTCTACTCGACGCCTACGCTACGCACCCACTGGCGGCATGCGGCGGAGATCGGCAGAGGAGCTTCGCCAGCCGCCGCAGGTTCTGCGCCATCGCGGTGAGCAGCACCTCGTCCTTCGCACCCGACAGGCCGCGCAGGCGCAGCCGATCGAGCCTGTGGATGCGCTTCATGTGGGCGAACCGCATCTCGACCTTCTTGGGTTCCCGGCGCGCGCCCTCGAAGGCCTCGGTGTCGGCCAGGGCACGCACCCGATCGCGCACGTCCTCGTCGATGTCGCGGGAGACCTTGCGTGTGACCGCCGTCGTGCATTGGCCTTGAGCTCGCAAATGGAGCAATCCTTCTTTCTGGCGCGGTAGGGAAGAATGCGGCCCTGATCGATGATGCCTGAATGGGGCACGACGGAATCACGGTTCGTCGCCGATCTCAACGGAAGTTCTGCAACACATTCCACCTTGATGCGGACCCATACGGTTTGTCATTTCGGATCGCGGCCGCCGACTTCCGCTGATGGGACAACTCATCGACTGGGTCTGTTCTTTGTTGACCTCGTTTATCGCCGGTTCGTGTGTGCACCGTCGACTATCGCGGCGAGCGGCCC
>JAEWHY010000567.1 GCA_023387555.1 Pseudomonadota bacterium | reverse complement strand
GCCCAAAACCGCGGTGAAAATCCTGTGCGTAGCGGCGGTTAGATCATCGCCATTCCGCCGTTCACATGCAGCGTCTGGCCGGTCACATATGACGCCTCGTCGGAGGCGAGGTAGACCACCGCCGCGGCGATGTCGTCCGGGGTCCCGAGTCGCGCCGATGGCACCATCTGCAGGATGGCCTCGCGCTGCTTCTCGTTCAGCTTGTCGGTCATCGGGGTCGCGATGAAGCCGGGTGCGACGCAATTGGCGGTGACGCCGCGCCGGGCGTATTCCTTGCCGATCGACTTCATCATGCCGATCATGCCCGCCTTGGCCGCGGTGTAATTGCCCTGCCCCGGATTGCCGGTGACGCCGACCACCGAGGTGATGCCGATGATGCGCCCGAAGCGGCGGCGCATCATGGTCTTCATGGCCGCACGCGACAGGCGGAAGGTCGCGGTCAGATTGACGTTGATGACCGTGTCCCAATCCTCGTCGCGCAACTGCACGAACAGATTGTCGCGGGTGATTCCCGCATTGGCGACCAGGATGTCGAGCTTGCCCATGGCCTCTTCGGCCTGCGGCACCAGCGCCTCGACCTGGTCCTTGTCGGACAGATCGCACGGCAGCACGTGCACGCGCTCCTTGAGCTCTGCGGCAAATTGATCCAACACCTCACGACGCGTGCCCGAGACCGCGACTGTCGCGCCCTGCTTGTGAAGCGCCCGCGCGATGGCGCCGCCGATGCCGCCGGTCGCCCCTGTCACCAATGCGGTCTTTCCGGTCAGATCGAACATCGTCACTCCTCTAAACGCTTGCCTCTGATCGCTTTGCTGTCAGCCGCGTGCGGCCCTGAACGCCGCGACATCGTCCGGCGTCCCGATCGCGGAGCCGGTTGCACCGGATGCGATACGCTTCAAAAGCCCGGTCAGCACCTTGCCGGAGCCGACCTCGTAGAATTGGGTGACGCCCGCGGCGGCCATCGTCTCCACGCATTCGCGCCAGCGCACCGTGCCCGTCACCTGCTCGACGAGGCGGCGCACGATCTCCTGCGGATCCTCGATCGGCTGCGCCAGCACATTGGCGACCAGTGGCACGGCCGGGGCCCTCACATCGGTTTTGGCCAGCGCCTCGGCCATGGCGTCGGCGGCCGGCTGCATCAGCGCGCAATGGAACGGCGCGGACACCGGCAGCAGCATCGCGCGCTTGGCGCCCTTGTCCTTGGCGATCTCGACCGCGCGTTCGACCGCGGCCTTGTTGCCCGATACCACCACCTGCCCGCCGCCGTTGTCATTGGCGGCCTGGCAGACCTGGCCCTGCGCCGCTTCCGCCGCGACCGCAGCCGCGTCCTCGAAGGACAGCCCCAGCAAGGCGGCCATCGCCCCCTCGCCGACCGGCACCGCCTTCTGCATCGCATTGCCGCGAATCCGCAGCAGCCGCGCGGCGTCGCCAATGGTGAAGGCACCGGCCGCAGCCAGCGCCGAATATTCCCCGAGCGAATGCCCGGCGACGAATTTCACATCGCGCTTCAGATCGAAACCGGCCTCGGTCTCCAGGACCCGCATGGCGGCCAGCGACACCGCCATCAGCGCCGGCTGCGCGTTCTCGGTCAGGGTCAGGCGGTCCGCCGGACCTTCCCACATGACCGCGGACAATTTCTCGCCGAGCGCCGCATCGACCTCGTCGAAAACCGCCCGGGCGGCGGGAAATGCCTCGGCAAGCGCCTTGCCCATGCCGACGGTCTGGCTGCCCTGCCCCGGAAAAACGAATGCCGCCGTCACAGATGCCCCTCGACGCTTTGCGGGCGCTGTGGCCCGGACTAAAATCCGGGCCGAAAGACTATGCGGGCCCCCGCAAGTCAAGCTGCGAGGGCCGGTTTCGTCTTGCCTTCCCGCCCAAAGGTCCTATAACCCCCGCTTCCGCTCGTCCCGGCCGGGGGCTGAACGGACGGTCACAGCGTACCGCGCTGCGGCAGGGCCAGTCGGCCCGTTGTCCCGTGTCCCCGCCAACCAGAGCATCGAGCCTTTCCGAAGGTCCTGTACCTCCCAAGGTCCGCACCTTTTCGAAGTCTCGCTTGGGCTTTGCGCCGGACAGCGCCAACAGAAGGAAGGCATAATGCCGCTTTACGAGCATGTATTTCTCGCGCGTCAGGACGCGAGCGCACAGCAGGTCGACGACCTGACCAACCAGTTCAAGGCGATCGTCGAGGGCGCCGGTGGCAAGGTCACCAAGACCGAATATTGGGGCGTGAAGTCCCTGACCTACCGCATGAACAAGAACCGCAAGGCGCATTTCACGCTGATGAACCTCGACGTGTCGCCTGCGGCGATCGCCGAGATCGAGCGTCAGGAGCGCTTGTCGGAAGACGTGCTGCGCTATCTGACGATTCGCGTCGACGAACTCGAGGAAGGCCCGTCCGCGATGATGCGCAAGGCCGAGCGTGACGACCGCGAGCGTGAAGGCCGTGGCTTCGGCGGCGGCTTTGGTGGCGGATTCGGCGGCGGCGGCTTCGGCGGCGGCGGACGTTTTGGCGATCGTGATCGGGGCCCGCGCCGCGACCGCGACGATCGCGGCAGCCGCGATGAAGCGGCAGCCTCAACCAACGTGACGGAGAATTGATCATGTCGATGTCTGGTGGTGGCGGCGGTCGCCGTCCGTTCTTCCGTCGTCGTAAGACCTGCCCGTTCTCTGGCGCCAATGCGCCGAAGATCGACTACAAGGACGTGAAGCTGCTGCAGCGCTACGTCTCCGAGCGCGGCAAGATCGTGCCGAGCCGCATCACCGCGGTTTCTGCCAAGAAGCAGCGCGAACTCGCCCAGGCGATCAAGCGCGCCCGCTTCCTCGGTCTGCTGCCCTACGTGATCAAGTAAGATCGCACGATTGCACCGGTTGCACTCCGGGGATCCCGGAGTGCTTTTTTTGAAGATTCGAGGCGGCCGGAGCGATCCGGGCGCCGATGGTTGGGGCAGACACGCAAGCGCGCGAACTGCCTCTAACCGCTGAACAGGCGGGACAGCTTGAACATGATGCCGACGGCATTGATCGGTCTGGGTGCAGGTGCCGCATCAGCCTTGCTGATGGCGACGATGGCATCGCGCTCTCCCCTCTCCCTCATGCTTGTGCTGCTGGCGCCGCTGCCGATCCTGATCGTGGCAGTGGGCTGGACGCATTGGGCCGCGCTGTTTGGCGCTGCCGCCGCTGCGCTCGCACTCGCCATCGTCTTCGGTGAACCGCTCTGGATTGCGATCTATCTGGTGGGCGCAGGCTTGCCGGCATGGTGGCTCGGCTACCTCGCGCTGCTCGCGCGCACCGATGCCGACGGCCATGTCGAATGGTACCCGGTCGGGCGCCTCGTGATCTGGTGCGCCGTGATCGCGGCCGTCATCGTCACCATCGTGATGTGGAACGTGCGCATCGACGAAGAGCAGTTCCAGATCGCGCTGAAGATCGCGCTCGAACGCGTCGCCACGGAATATGGCGCTTCCGCACCCGATTTCACCAAGATGGACGTCAGACGCGTCGGCGAACTGATCGCCAGCTTCGTTCCGCCCGCGACCGCGGCCATGATCACCCTCGCCTATGTGCTCAACCTCTATGCGGCGGGCCGTGCCGCGGGTCTGTCCGGGCGCCTGCGGCGGCCCTGGCCCAGCCTCTCGGCCTTGCGCTTTCCGAAGCTCGCGCCGGCCGCCTTCGCGGTCGCCCTCGCATTGTGGTTCATGCCGGACACGCTGGGCATGATCGGCGGCATCGTCTCCGGCGCCTTCATCATCGCCTATGCGATGCTCGGCTTTGCGGTGCTGCACGAGATCACGCGCAACCTCGGCATCCGTCCGCTGGTGCTGACCGGAGCCTATTTCGTCGTGATGGCAGCGGTCTGGCCGGTCTTCTTCATGACCATGCTCGGCCTGGCCGACACGATTTTCGATTTTCGCAAGAGTGCTGCGGCCACGCCGCCCGCAATCACGTGAAATGAAACCAAGACACAGACAACATCATTGAAGGAGTGACTGTCATGGAAGTGATTCTGCTCGAACGCGTCGCAAAGCTCGGCCAGATGGGCGAGACCGTGCGTGTAAAGGACGGCTTTGCCCGCAATTTCCTGTTGCCCAAGGGCAAGGCGCTTCGCGCCACCAAGGCCAACAAGGAGCGCTTCGAGGGCATGCGCAAGGATCTCGAGGCCAAGAACCTCGAGAACCGCGGCGAAGCCCAGAAGATTGGCAGCAAGCTGGACGGCCAGAACTTCGTCGCGCTGCGCCAGGCCTCCGAATCCGGGCAGCTCTACGGTTCGGTTTCGGCCCGTGACATTGCCGACCTGGTCACCGCCGGCGGCTTCTCGATTGCCCGCAGCCAGGTCGCGCTGAACGCGCCGATCAAGACGATCGGCAAGCACAATGTCGAGATCTCGCTGCATCCGGAAGTCGAGGTCAGAGTCGCCATCGTGGTGGCGCGTAACGCCGACGAGGCCGAACGCGTGAAGCGCGGCGAGGACGTCACGATGCGTCGTGACGAAGCCGAGGAAGAGCGCGCGGCGGCAGCGGCCGCGGCCGAAACCTTCTTCGAGCCGGAGGCCCAGCACGGCGAGGACGAAGACACCGAGTCCGCCGAACAGGCCTGACACGACCCTCTGGAAACAATTCAGGCCCGGCAATGCCGGGCCTGAACGTATTCGGAGTGGAATTTCTTCAGAGCGGAATTTCCGGGGGTGGCGGCTTCTGTTCGACCGGAGCCGGTGCAGGTGCCGGAGCCGGAGCCGGCGAACTGGCGGTCGCGCTCGGTTCTGCCGAAGCCTCGGCTTCAGGTTCCGGAGCCGCCTCCGCCGCTGCCGCCACGGGCGGCGGTGTCCTCACCGGCGCTGCTGCGGCCGGAGGCTTGCGTCTGCTGGCGGGCTCTGGCAGAGCCGGCCGTGCTGCTTCCTTGCGATCGTCGTCCGGGGTCCTGCGGCCAACCGGTGCCGGCGGCCGTTCGACCGGGGCCTGCCGGGTCGGGGCAGCCACCGCTGGCGCGCCGCGGCCGGCGGCCGCCAGGAAGCCGGCGAGCATGCCAGCATGCTGCACGCTTGACGTGTAATGCTGCCGCAGGAAGCCGACCAGTTCGCCTTCGCGCCGGCCCTTGGCGAGCCCGGCCGCGCTCTGGTGGCAGACCGCGCAACCGGCCTTGAACAATTCCGCTGGGCTCTTGCCCTCGTTGAGATCGACCGGCTCGGTCTGGTGCCCGGTTGGCGGCAGCGCGGGCCCCTGCTGCGCCCGTGCCGTTCCG
>JAEWHY010000551.1 GCA_023387555.1 Pseudomonadota bacterium | reverse complement strand
GGGTGTCGCCTAACATCATCGATGCCTCGTTCCAGGCGCTGATGGATTCCATCATTTACAAGCTCGTGCGGTCGGGCGCGAAGGCCTGATCGACTGACCGGACGCTGCCCGCGTGTGCTTAAAGCCGCTCGTCTCCCAAGCGCTTAAAGCCGCTCGGCCGTGCCGGCTTCCATCAGCTTCTCGGCCTCAGCCACCGGGCGCGCCGCTTCCTGCAGCGTCGGCAGGATATCCTCGACCCGATCGGCCACCAGCAGGTTGACCGACAGGCCGCTGCGGATGAAGGCGAGCGAACGCATGTGATCGAGCAACGCGCAGAGCGGGTCCCAGAAGCCGCCGATATTCGCCGCCAGGATCGGCTTCTTGTGGCGGCCGAGCTGGGCCCAGGTGAGCTGTTCGACCAGTTCCTCGAGCGTCCCGACTCCGCCCGGCAGCGCCACGAAGGCGTCGGATCGCTCGAACATGATGCGCTTGCGCTCATGCATGTCCCGGGTCACGATCAGTTCCTGGGCGTCCGCGAAAGCGCGCTCGCGGCTCGACAGAAATTCGGGGATGATGCCGGTCACCCGCCCGCCCCGGGCGATGGTGGCGGCCGCCACGGCGCCCATCAGCCCGACCGAGCCGCCGCCATAGACCAGGCCGATGTCGTTTTCCGCCAGGATGCCGCCGAAGGCATGCGCGGCCTTCACGAAGCGCGGATCTGTCCCGGGGCCGGAACCGCAATAGACACAGATATTCCTGATCGTGCTCATCACTCTCTGCCGATTGGGGAGAAAAGGCCGCAAAGCCCTGTTGATGTAGACGTTCAATGCGCCTATTCCAAGCACGCTAACAAACGGCGCCGGCACGACCTATATGGGGCGGCAGACCCGTTAAGGACCAGGCACTTCCCCATATTCTGATGACCGACAACACCGCCCCCAACGGCGAGGCTCCGAAGCCGCCGGTCACCGCGCAGGAAGGATTGTTCCGGACCCTCCTGGCGCTCTGGCCCTATATCTGGCCGAGCGACCGGGCCGACCTGAAGATGCGGGTGGCCTGGGCGATGGTACTTCTGCTGGTCGCGAAGCTCGCGACCATCGCCGTACCCTTCACCTTCAAGTGGGCGACCGACGCCCTGGCCGGCCATCCCAGCGCGCCGGTGCTCGGCCCGTCGTGGATGACCTGGGTGATTGCGGCGCCGATCGCGGCCACGGTTGCCTATGGCGGCATGCGCATCCTGATGGCGGTGCTGACCCAGATGCGCGACGGGCTCTTCGCCAAGGTCGCGATGCATGCGGTGCGGCGGCTCGCGATCCTCACCTTCGAGCACATGCACCAGTTGTCGCTGCGCTTCCACCTGGAGCGCAAGACCGGCGGACTGACGCGCGTCCTGGAGCGGGGCCGGACCGGCATCGAGACCATCGTGCGGATGGTGATCCTGCAGCTGGTGCCGACCATCCTGGAAGTGGCTTTGATCGTCGGCGTGCTGCTGTGGCAGTTCGACTGGCGTTACGTCGCCGTCATCCTCGCCACCGTCACCGCCTATATGGCGTACACCTATTACGCGACCGAGTGGCGGATTGCGATCCGCAAGCGGATGAACGACAGCGACACCGAGGCCAATACCAAGGCCATCGACTCGCTTCTGAATTACGAGACGGTGAAGTATTTCACCGCCGAAGACCGCGAAGCGCAACGCTACGATCGCTCGATGGAGCGCTACGAAAAGGCGAGCGTGCAGACCTATACGTCGCTCGCGGTGCTCAATGCCGGTCAGGCCGCGATCTTCAGCGTGGGCCTTGCCGCGGTGATGGTCATGTGCGCGCGCGGCATTCAGGCCGGCACCAACAGCGTCGGCGATTTCGTCATGATCAATGCCATGATGATCCAGCTCTATCAGCCGCTGAACTTCATGGGCATGGTGTATCGCGAGATCAAGCAGGCGGTCACCGATATCGAGACCATGTTCCATCTCCTGTCCCGCGATCCCGAGATCAAGGACAAGCCCGGCGCCCCGGCGCTCGTCATCGACAGCGGCGCGATCCGTTTCGACAACGTCAGCTTCGCCTATGAGGCATCGCGGCCGATCCTGAAGGGCATCAGCTTCGAGGTGCCGGCTGGCCGCACCGTCGCGATCGTCGGTCCCTCGGGCGCGGGCAAGTCGACCCTCTCGCGGCTGCTGTTCCGCTTCTATGACGTCACGGCCGGCCGCATCATTATCGACGGGCAGGACATCCGCGACGTCAAGCAGAAGTCGTTGCGCTCGGCGATCGGCATGGTCCCGCAGGATACCGTGTTGTTCAACGATACGCTGCGCTACAACATCCGCTATGGCCGCTGGGAGGCGACCGACGCGGAGGTCGAGGAGGCGGCGCGTCTTGCCCAGATCGACGGATTCATCCGGACCAGCCCGAAGGGATACGAAACCGAGGTCGGCGAGCGCGGACTGAAACTGTCGGGCGGCGAGAAGCAGCGCGTGGCGATCGCCCGGACGATCCTGAAGGCGCCGCCGATTCTGGTGCTGGACGAAGCGACATCCGCCCTCGACAGCCACACCGAAAAGGAAATCCAGGACGCGCTCGACCGCGTCTCGGAGAACCGCACGACGCTCGTGATCGCGCACCGGCTGTCGACCATCATCAATGCCGACGAGATCATCGTGCTGGAAGCCGGCCGAATCGCAGAGCGCGGCACGCATTATCAGTTGCTGGCGCGCGGCGGCCTCTATGCGAGCATGTGGAACCGGCAGCGCGAGGCCGATGCCGCGCGCGAGAAGCTGGCCGCGGTCGACGAGGATGTTGCGCCAAACCGCAATCCGCCTCAGGTTGAAGACGAAATCTCGGAAGCGACCGGCGCGCCGACAACGCGCGCACCGGTCGATGCACTGGAGTAAGACATGTCGGTCGTCCGATCGATCAGTTCGCAGATCGTCCCGATCCACCCGCAGGGCATGCCGTTCATCGGCGGCTTTGCGCTCGCGAGTCTGGTGCTGTTCTGGCTGTGGTCTCCGCTTGGCTGGATCGGCACGATCCTCACGCTGTGGTGCGCCTATTTCTTCCGCGATCCGCCGCGGGTCACCCCGGTGCGTGAGGGCATCGTTGTTTCGCCGGCCGACGGGCGCGTCAGCCTCGTCGCGAATGCGGTGCCGCCGCGCGAACTCGAACTGGGTGATCGGCCGCTGCCCCGGATTTCGGTCTTCATGAGCGTGTTCGACTGCCACGTGAACCGGGCGCCGGTTGCCGGTCGTATCGAGCGCATCATCTATCGCGCCGGCTCCTTCCTGAATGCCGATCTCGACAAGGCCAGCGAAGACAATGAGCGCAATGCGCTGATCATTGCCACCCCGAGCGGGCAGGTGGGGGTGGTGCAGATCGCGGGCCTCGTGGCGCGACGCATCCTGTGCTTCGTGCGCGTGGGGGAGACGATCGGGGGCGGCGACCGTTTCGGGATGATCCGGTTCGGATCGAGGCTCGACATCTATCTGCCGGAAGGCGTGCGCCCGCTCGTGGCGGAAGGCCAGACCGCGATCGCCGGCGAGACGGTGCTGGCGGATCTCAATGGCGCCGAAGCGCCGCGCAACTTCAAGGTCGGTTAAGGGCCGACGGCCACCTGATGGCGTCCCGCGAAGGAAGCTGATAGGGTTCGCTCATGGTCTTCTCACCCGTCGATCCCCAGGGCCGTGAGCCGCGCCGCCGGCGGTTTCGCGCCATCCCGATCCGCGTGCTTCTGCCCAACATGATCACGCTCCTGTCGCTGTGCGCGGGGCTGACCGCCATCCGGCTGGCGCTCGAGGGACGGATCGAATGGGCGCTCGGCGCCATCGTGTTCGCCGCGGTTTTGGACGGCGTTGATGGCCGGGTCGCGCGTCTCCTGAAGGGCCAGTCGAAATTCGGCGCCGAGCTCGACAGCCTGGCCGACTTCGTGAATTTCGGCGTCGTACCCGGGCTGATCCTGTACTTCTGGGGGCTGAACGAACTCGGCGCGATCGGATGGATCGCTGCGCTCGTCTTTGCGATCTGCATGAGCTTGCGGCTGGCGCGGTTCAACGTGATGGCCGATGATCCGAATCGCCCTGCGTGGGCCGCCAATTTCTTCACCGGCGTTCCGGCGCCTGCGGGTGCGATCGTTGTCCTTCTTCCGATCTATGTGAATCTGCTCGGCATGCCGCGGTTCACCGCGCTGTCGTGCGTCTATACTCTCGCCATCGCGCTGCTGCTGGTTTCGACGCTGCCGGTCTTTTCCGGAAAGAAGCTGGGTACACGGGTCGCGCCGAATATGGTGCTGCCGGTCTTCCTTGTGGTTGTGCTGGTGGCGGCCCTGCTGGTCAGCTATCCTTGGTATGTCCTTACCGCAGGGTCGGTG
>JAEWHY010000517.1 GCA_023387555.1 Pseudomonadota bacterium | reverse complement strand
GTCCTGCAATTCGTCGAGGTGTTCCGCTCCCACCATTACGAAGAAGTCTCGCTCGCCAATTGGTTCGCGCATGTGCCGCCCGAACTCCTGATGCAGCATCTCAATCTCTCCCGGGAAGACATCGCCGCCTTTCCAAAGGAAACCCGCGGCATCGTTCCAGTCTGACGATTGCCGGGCGGAAGGTCGCGGCCTCCGCGACCTTCCAGCTTCTGGGAGCGCAAACATGACGACCGCGGTCGTGCCTCAGACAAATTCGGTGCAGCGTGCCGCATGGCTCTTGCGCCAGCCGCGTTCGCCTGCGGTTTTTGCAGCCATCGTAACGTCGGTGGCGGGCTATTTCGACGCGGTCGGCTATGTTCAGCTTGGCCACCTGTACGTTTCGTTCATGAGCGGCAACAGCACGCATCTAGGCATGTCGCTGGCGGCCGGAGCCTGGCGCGACGTGGTCTTGGCGGGCTTTGTCGTCGGGGCCTTCGTTCTGGGCGCGTGTCTCGGAACGATCGTTGTCGATCGGAGCGGCGCGACGCGTGTGGTGGCGGTTCTGCTGGCCGAGCTTCTGGTTCTGCTGACCGCGTTAGGACTTGCGGTATCGATCGATCCCCGGGCGGCTATGATCGGCGTCGCGGCCGCGATGGGGATGCAGAACGCAGTTCATCAGCTCATCGCCGGTGCGGACGTCGGCCGAAGCTTCATAACCGGCGTCCTGTTCAACCTCGGGCAGTCCCTGGCGAAGGTTGTTGCGGGCAAGGAGGGCGCCTCGCGCACCATGGTTGTTCTGGCTCTGTCCTGGATTGCCTTTGTCTTCGGGACCGTGCTCGGAAGCCTGGCCTTCACAACCTTGGGACTGCAGCTTTCGCTCGCTGTCGGTGTCGCAATGGTAGCGATGATCATTGCGTTCTTGGCGATCGGTCTGCTTTAAGTGAACCGTAGTTCCTCTGGGATTTCCGTAAGATCGCATTTCCTCATTGAGTGAAAAACACGGGCCGAGGCGGCCGAAAGCACATGACCTCCGGCATGACGCCGGAGGCCTTGTGCCACGGCGTTAGCTGCAGCCGTTTATTTGGGAGTCCAGATCGTGACGTCGGCCGTATCGATGCGTTTAGGCAGCACGCCCTCGCTGACGAAGGAATCCGCGATCTTCTGCTGCTCGCCGAGGCCTGCCTTGGTCACCGTGCCGATCTTGTGCGTGCGGTTCTTGAGCGCCTGCTCGACGGTCTCGGCATCGATGCCCCATAACTTAGACAACAGCGCCGCGGCCGCCTTCGGCTCCGCGTTCACCCAGCGGCCGGTCTCGTCGAGCTTCTGGTAGAGCACCTTCAGGACATCGCTGCGGGCGTTCGCGAACTTGTCGGAGGCGAGGTAGTAGCGCTTGTAGTCCGACAGGTTTTTGCCGTCACGAAGCACCTTCGCGCCGGATTGCCGCTGCGCGATGGTCAGGAACGGATCCCAGGCCACCCAGGCATCCACATTGTTGCTGACAAGGGCGGCGCGGCCGTCGGCGGCGGTGAGATAGGCGGGAGAGATCTCCTTGAACGCAACACCGGAATCCTTCAACGCCGCGAGCAGAAGATAGTGGCTGCCGGCTCCCTTGGTTACCGCGACCTTCTTCCCTTTCAGGTCCGCAACGGACTTGATGGACGAGTTGCCGGGAACGACGATGGCCTGCGCTGAGGGCGACGCAGTTTCCTCTGCGAAATACACAAGCTTCGCGCCGGCTGCCTGGGCAAATACCGGCACCGTATCTGCAACGTCGGCGCTCACGTCCACATTGCCGAGATTGAGCGCCTCCAGCAGCGGGAGACCGCTGGTGAATTCGTGCCAGGATACCTTCACCTTCAGCGGCGCCAGCGCCTTTTCCAACTCGCCATTGGCGCGCAGGATTGCGGTGAGTGTCGAGGAGCGCTGCAGGCCTATCCGTACGGTGTCGGATGCGCCTTGGGACATCGCCGGGACCGCTGAGGCGGCCATGATCAAACCGGCCAGCACGAGGCGCCGACTCAAATGCGGAATCAACATTTCAGGTCCTTTCGGGTTGACGGGAGAAGGAGTTGGATGAGTTGGACAGGATGGAAACCGGCGCTGCGAGACGGGCGGTGAATTCGCGCAGGATGCGTTGGCCTTCCGGCCAACAGCCGAAGCCCGCCGCGCCGTTGATATGTCCCGCTGCGCCGAGGTTAATGAGCTGCGCTCCCCAGGCGGACGCGAAGAACCGTGCGCGGTTTGCGGTCATGTAGGGATCGTTTGAGCTAGCCACGACGATTGAGGGAAATGGCAGCGGCCGCGTTGGAATCCCGGCAAAGCTGCGGAGCGAGTCCGGAATGATTGGAGATGCGTCGACATCTGCTGGTGCAACCAGCATGGCCCCGGCGACTGGGAGATGGCGATGACGCAGAGCCGCATGCGCAATCAGCGCGCATCCAATACTATGCGCGATCAGAACGCTGTTGGGCTGTCTTTCGACTGCTCGCAACAGGCTGTCGGTCCATAAGGGCAGTTGAGGGTGATCCCAGTTGAGCCCCGATAAGCGTATCGCATTCGGAATAGATCGCTCGAACAGCGATTGCCAATGCTCCGGTTCGGAGCCGCCGAGACCCGGTACGATGATTGCGGGAAGGCCGATGTCGATTGCGGTCATTTCTCTCTCGTTCGGAGAGATAGAAAGGCAACCGCGGCGTCTTCATCAAGCGCTTAGAGAAGATCGCACGAAAATAAGAAGAACACATTCGACGGGGCGTGCCTCCTCAGCAGTCGGATGCGTCTCGAAATCGAATCTGGAGAATGAATGACCTGTGGTCGTTTTGACGTGCCGCTTACATATTCAGGATTGTTGATTGTTTTCCTGCGCATGTGTTGGAGCTGTGATGAGAGAGAAGAACATACGACTGAGACGGGCGTATCGTAGCACGTTTGTCTCGAGACGATCCCGATGTTCTTCGTTGGCTCCGAAAATCAAAAATCCATTCTATCGACAATCCGAATTCAGCTGGTCAGGATTTGCAAACGCCTAAAACCACGGAGCTGTCGTCATGTTGCGAGAGGCCTTGGAAAGCATCAGGTCGGTTTTCAGGGAGGTGCTGAGTGAGACCGACCGTTGCCTGGATCGCGCCGGGGACGATTCCGATCCCTCGTTGTGGCGAATCCGTCCTGGCGCGGAAGCGGCATTCGATATGTCGCCGCCTGGCGAGACCGACCGCGAACTTGATCGCGACCGGACGCACATTCCGACGTTCTAATTCCAATTCCGGAAGGACGACCAATATGTCAATCAAGTCGAAGCTCGTTGCTTTGGGGGCGGGTGCGCTTGCACTTGCGGCAATGGCGCTGCAGCCTACGGCGGCGCAAGCGCAGGACAAGATCGTCAGGATTGGCTTTCAGAAATACGGCAAGCTCGTCCTGCTCAGGAGCAAGGGCACGCTCGACGGCAAGCTCAAACCACTGGGCTACAAAGTCGAGTGGAAGGAGTTTCCCGCCGGACCACAGCTTCTCGAGGCGCTGAACGTTGGGGCGATCGATTTCGGCAACACCGGCGAAGCGCCGCCGATTTTCGCGCAGGCCGCAGGTGCGCCGCTTGTTTATGTTGCGCATGAGCCGCCGGCGCCGGAAGGCGAGGCGATCCTCGTTCCGAGGAACAGCCCGATCATGTCTGTCGTGGATCTCAAGGGCAAAAAGGTCGCGCTCAACAAAGGATCCAACGTTCACTATCTGCTTGTTAAGGCGCTGGAGAAAGCGGGCGTCAAGTATGCGGACATTGAGCCCGTCTTTCTGGCTCCGGCCGATGCGCGTGCCGCGTTCGAGCGCGGATCGGTGCATGCCTGGGTGATCTGGGATCCATTCCAGGCGGCCGCGGAAGCCGCTACCGGCGCTCGTACGCTCGCGGACGGCAGGGGCATTGTCGCCAACCATCAGTTTTATTTCGGCCGTCGCGACTTCGTGGATGCAAATGCCAAGGCCTTGGACGTGCTGCTTGCCGAACTGAGCGAGGTCGACGCCTGGGCGAAGCGCGACATCAAGGCGGTCGCCGAACAGCTCAGCCCGTCGGTCGGTTTGCCGGTGCCTGTGCTCGAAGTCGCTCTGAAGCGTCAGTCGTACGGAATCAAGCCGATCGATGCGGCGGTGATCAAGGAGCAGCAGAATATCGCCGATACCTTCTTCGATCTCGGGTTGCTGCCGAAGAAGGTCACTATCTCCGATGCGGTGAGGGCCGGATCATGACCGTCACGACACCGTTGCAGGCCAACGTCCTCTGGTTCCTTCCGACCCATGGCGATGGTCGGTACCTCGGCACGTCGGCGGGCGGCCGGCAGGTCGACTTTTGTTATCTGCGCCAGGTCGCACAGGCTGCTGACGATCTTGGTTATTTCGGGGTGCTGTTGCCGACCGGACGATCCTGCGAGGATTCGTGGGTCGTCGCGTCCGCGGTTGCCCCCTTCACGAAGCGGCTGCGATATCTGGTTGCGGTGCGTCCCGGATTGCAGTCGCCATCTGTTGCCGCGCGCATGACAGCGACGCTCGACCGCGTCAGCGGCGGTCGGCTTCTGATCAATGTCGTGACCGGAGGCGATCCGGTCGAGAACAAGGGCGACGGCATCTTTCTGCCGCATGACGAACGCTACGCCGTTACGCGTGAATTCCTCGATGTCTATACACGCCTGCTCGAGGGTCAGACGCTCGACTATCATGGCAAGCACATCGCAATTGAAGACGGGCGCTTGCTGTTCAAGCCCGTACAGAGCCCGCGGCCGCCGCTCTACTTTGGCGGATCGTCGGATGCAGGGATCGATGTCGCGGCCGGTATCGTCGAGAAATACCTGACCTGGGGGGAGCCTCCGGCCCAGGTTGCGGAGAAGGTCAGCCGGGTTTCAACAGCCGCGGCGAAAAAAGGGCGCAAGCTCAGCTTCGGCATCCGGCTGCATGTCATCGTACGTGAGACCAACGAGGAGGCCTGGCGCGCGGCCGACAAGCTGATTGCGAATGTGAGCGATGATACTATCGCGCAGGCCCAGCAGATTTTTGCGCGCATGGATTCGGAAGGGCAGCGTCGCATGTCGGAACTGCATGGCGGCCGGCGTGACAAGCTCGAAGTCAGCCCGAACCTCTGGGCCGGCGTGGGGCTCGTTCGCGGCGGCGCCGGGACCGCGCTCGTTGGCGATCCCCAGACTGTGGCGGCCCGCATCAAGGAGTACATGGCGATCGGCATCGACACCTTCATCATGTCGGGCTACCCGCACCTCGAGGAGGCCTATCGGTTCGCCGAGCTCGTCTTTCCGCTTCTGCCTCTGGCGCAGGATCGTAGTCCGGGGACGATCCCGGTCAACACCGGTCCGTTCGGAGAGACCATCGCCAATGACTATCGCCCGCTCGACAAACAGGCGGCCTCGCAGTCATGAGCGCGCCCTCCGAGCAGAGCGGGCGCTTCAGTTCGCTCTCGCAGTGGGTTCTGCCGCTCGCCATCCTCGCGATCTGGCAGGTGCTGTCGATGATCGGCTTCATACCGGTCCGCGTCCTGCCCGCACCAACCGAAGTATTGGCTGCGGGATGGAAACTCCTGCTCAGCGGAGAACTGGTCAGGAATATCTGGGTCAGTTTCTGGCGGGCGACCGTCGGCTTTGCGATCGGCGGTGGGATCGGCTTCGTTCTTGGGCTCGCGAACGGGCTGTCGCGGCGTTCCGAACGCTATCTCGATTCGACGCTGCAGATGATCCGCAACGTGCCGCACCTGGCACTCATCCCGCTGGTTATCCTCTGGTTCGGAATCGATGAAGAGGCGAAGATCTTCCTCGTCGCGCTCGGCGTGTTCTTTCCGATCTACATCAACACGCTGCACGGCATCCGAACCGTCGACAATCAACTCGTCGAAATGGGCCGCACTTATGGGATGTCGCCGGTGACGCTGTTCTGGCGCGTGATCCTTCCGGGTGCGCTCCCGTCGATTTTCGTCGGGCTACGTTATGCGCTCGGTATCATGTGGTTGACGCTGATTGTGGCGGAGACGATCGCTGCATCATCCGGCATTGGCTACATGGCGATGCAGGCCCGCGAGTTCCTGCTGGTCGATGTGGTTGTGCTCAGCATCGTCATCTATGCCTTGTTCGGCAAGCTGGCAGACAGTGCAGCGCGTTTGCTCGAACGGCTCTGTCTGTCCTGGCACCCCGCCTTTCAGAAAGCGTGACGCACATGAACCAGCATGTCACCCTGCCGCCGGTCGCGACAGTCAAACCCGCGGTGAAGGCAGCACCGTCCGTCCGGCCGGCGCACGGGCTCTCTATCACCGTCGAGAATCTACACAAGTCTTTCGGCGAGCATGAGGTGCTGCGCGGCATCGATTTGAAGATCGAGCCGGGACAGTTCGTAACCATCGTTGGGCGAAGCGGTTGCGGCAAGAGTACGTTGCTGCGGCTTCTGGTCGGTCTCGAGAAGCCGACAAGCGGTACGTTCTGGTTCGGCGATAAGCGCGAATCTGCGCTGCGCCGCGACGATATCCGGGTGATGTTCCAGGAGCCAAGGCTGCTGCCTTGGGCAAGGGTTCTCTCGAACGTTGAAGTCGGGCTCGGTGCCGAGCGTAAGTCCGCAGATGCGCGGGAGCGCGCCCTTGCAACCTTGCGCGAAGTGGGACTGGAGGACCGCCGGGACGACTGGCCGGCTATCCTGTCCGGAGGGCAGAAGCAGCGCGTGGCGCTGGCCCGCGCGCTGGTGAGTGAGCCCGGCATCCTCGCGCTCGACGAACCGCTTGGTGCTCTGGACGCGTTGACGCGCATTTCCATGCAGCGCCTGCTCGAGCGGGTCTGGCTCGATCAGGGCTATACGGCGTTGCTGGTCACGCACGATGTCGCAGAGGCGGTGACGCTGGCGGACCGGGTTCTCGTGATCGAAGCGGGGCGCATCGCGCTCGATCTCGCCGTCGATTTGCCGCGGCCCCGAGAACGCGGCGCGCCCGAAGTTGCCGCGCTTGAAGGTCGCATCCTCCGGGATCTCTTCAAGAATGCGGCTGCTGGCGAAGACGCTTGACTGTTTGCAGCCAGCATCCGCCGAGCCTCCCGGGGGCGCAACGGAACGAGGTGAATTGCTCCGTGAATCGAGCTGCGCCTTGGATCACGGGGGCGCTCTCGTCGGCAGTTGCGTCCTTTGGACCGATGACTAGCCGCGATATTGCTCCTCGGAAACGTGTTCGAGCCAGTCCACCGACCGCCCTTCTGTAGCCTCGGCGAGCGCGATGTGGCTCATCGCCGTTGTTGCTGTGGCGCCATGCCAATGTTTCTCCCCCGCCGGGAACCAAACGATGTCGCCGGCGAGAACCTCCTGTTTGGAACGACCTTCCGTCTGTACCCAACCGCACCCGGAAATGACGATTAACGTCTGACCAAGGGGATGGGTGTGCCAGGCGGTTCTCGCTCCCGGTTCGAACGTTACAATTCCGCCGCCGATCCGTGCTGGCGCCTCACGCTGAAAGCGTGAATCGATCCGGACCGAGCCGGTAAAATACTCACGAGATCCTGCTTGCGACGGGACCGAACCACTTCGGACGATTTCCATTGCTTCGCTCCTGACGGTCATGGTGCGCTACGATGTATAGGGT
>JAEWHY010000513.1 GCA_023387555.1 Pseudomonadota bacterium | reverse complement strand
TTCTCAAACGGCCGGCTGCAAAGCCGGCCGTTTGCGTTTTGGACCGATCGGTCGGGCCGATCGCGGATCGGCGAAGTTACTGCGCCTTGATGTTGAGCGACTTGATGATGTCGCCCCAGCGCTTGGTCTCGGCCTCGGTGAATTTGGCGAGCTCCTGCGGGGTCGATGAACGCACCTCGAAGCCCAGCGCCTCGAACTTGTCCTTGAACACCGGCGCGTTGATGATCTTCACCAGCTCCTTGTTCAGGCGATCGATCACCGGCTGCGGCGTACCGGCCTTGGTGTAGAGGCCCGTCCAGATCGATGACGTGACGCCGGGATAGCCCAGCTCGGCCATGGTCGGCACATCGGGAATCTGCTTCAGCCTGGTGTCATTCATCACCGCAACCGCGCGCAGCTTGCCCGACTGCAGGAAGCTCAGCACGTCGGAGATCGACGGGAACATCACGTCGAGCTGGCCGGCCAGCATATCGTTCAGTGCCGGGCCCTGACCCCGATAAGGCACGTGGACCATCTGCGTGCCGGTGGCGCGCTTGAACAATTCGCCGCCGAGATGGGTCGGCGAGCCGGTGCCGGACGATCCGAAATTGGCCTTGTCGCCCGCCGCCTTGAGCTGCGCGATCACATCCTTCAGCGACGCATCTTTCATCTTCAGGCTGGGAACCACGACCTGCGGATAAATCGTCACCATCGTCAGCGGCGCGAAATCCTTCACCGGATCATACGGCAGCTTGTCGTAGAGCGAGACGTTGCTGGCATGCGTGCCGGTGGTGGCCATGAACAGCGTGTAGCCATCCGGCTGCGAGCGCGCGAGTTCGGAAGCACCGATGTTGCCGCCGGCGCCCGGCTTGTTCTCGATCACGACCGGCTGTCCGAGCACTTTCGACAACTCATCGGCGATCACCCGCGTTTGGGTGTCGGCGCTGCCGCCGGCCGGGAACGGCACAACGATGCGCAGCGGCCGGGTCGGCCAGTCCTGCGCCATGGCGATGGCCGAAGACGCGGCCAGAACGGCCACTGCTAGGAATGCCCTGAAGACTCTCATGATTGTACGACTCCACTGAAGAATTCGATGGCGATTGCGTTAAACAGGTCGGGCTCGGTGCGGGAGAAAGCATGGCCGCCACGCGGCACGAAATGGGTGCGCGCCGTCGGCATATGCTTCGCAAATTCCTCCGAGAAATAGCGCGGCGTGAGGATGTCATCGTCCGCGCACAGGATCATGGTCGGAATCGCGATGCGTCCGAGTTCGGAGCGCCGGTCGAACGCCAGAATGGCATTGAGCCGGCTGGCCTGCACCGCGGGCTCGCCGAGTTGCGCAGCGGCCTGCGCTTCGGCCGCTTGCAAAGCCGCGTCGTTGGCGTTGATCCAATAGGGCGGATAGAGCAGCAGCGAGGTGTACTTGCCGTAAGCCTCCGCGCCGAGCTCGGCATGGATCAGGCTACGCAAGCCGAGAATGCGATGGCGATAGGGATCGCCATGCGTTGTGCTCGAATAGATCATCATCGACGACAGGCGCCCCGGATAATCCAGCGCCGTTGCGACACCGATCGCACCGCCGGTCGAATGGCCGAGATAATGCGCCGATTCCAACCCGGCGGCATCCATCACCGCAATCAGATCGGCGGACATCTGCTCGATCGATTCAACGGGCGTGCGCGAGGATTTCCCGGTGCCGCGCTGATCGAAGAGATAGAGCGTGAAATACTTCTCGAGAACGGCGCGGTTCGCCTGCCAGTATCCCATGACGCCGCCGAGCCCTGCGGCCAGGATCAGCGGCGGGCCCTCTCCGGTGCGCTCCCAATAAAGATCCGCACCGTCACGATGAGCAACCGGCATTCTCAGCGCCCGACGTGAGCGATCGACGAAATCTCGACCAGGAATTCCGGCCGGACCAGATCGGCGCGGATGCAATAGCGTGCCGGCGGCTGGCTCGGGAAATACTCGCGATAGACTTCGTTCATGGCGGCGTAATCGCCAAGGTCTTTCAGGAAGATCGAATTGAAGGTGATGTCCGCCATCGAGCCGCCGGCGGTTTCGATAACCGATTTGATCGCCTCGAGCACGCAGCGGGTTTGCGCCTTCACGTCACCGACCCCAACGGTCGTGCCGTCCTTGTCCATCGCCAGCATGCCGGACACATAGACAACGCCATCAGCCTTGGTTCCCGGCGAATACGGCGCGAGCGGCGGCGGCGAACCTGCGGGCACGATGATTTCTTTTGGCATGTTTGGTCTCCTGTCGGGGCGCCGCGTCTCGGCGGCCGTTGAGCTATGTGCTTGGCAAGGTGGATAAGCTGCGGCGCCGCTACTCCGGCGGCGTGCCGTTGCGCCTGAGCACATCGCCGGCGAGATAGAGCGAACCGCCGATCAGGATGCGCGGCGGGGTTTCGAGCGAGAGCGCCTTCACCGCGGACAGCGCCGCTTCGACATCGCTTGCGCTCTCGGCAGGGATACCGATGCTGTTCGCCACATCCGCAATCTTGCCGGGCGGCAGACTGCGATCCGCATCGGGCACCGGCACCGCATAAAGCGTTCGGGCAAGTCCGGTGAAAGATCGGAGATATCCTGCGAAGTCCTTGGTGCCGAGCATGCCGACGATCATCACCAGCGGCTTCGGTGCCCGCTCCTCCAGGTCGGCGAGCGCGACCGAGACTGCACGGCCGCCATCCGGATTGTGCCCGCCATCCAGCCAGATCTCGCTGCCGGCAGGCGCGAGCGATACCAGCCGCCCCTGCGTGAGCCGCTGCATGCGCGCCGGCCAATCCGCCTTGATGAGACCGGCCTCATAAGCCTCGCCCGGGATCTTCAGGCCCGATGCGCGCAAGGCCGCAACCGCGATCCCGGCATTGACGAATTGATGGCGGCCGATGAGCCGCGGCGCCGGGAGATCGAGCAGGCCATCGTCGTCCTGATAGACGAGGCGCCGATGCTCCTCGCTGATGTTCCACGCCTCTCCGGCAACGAGCAGCGGCGCACGAACGCGCTGTGCGACATGCTCGATCACGGACAACGCTTCCGGCAGCTGCGGACCGATGACCGCGCGCACGCCGCGCTTCAAGATTCCCGCCTTCTCGGTTGCAACGCTCTCCAGAGAGTCACCGAGATATTCGGCATGGTCGAGCGATAACGGGGTGATGACGCTGAGCAGCGGCGCATCCACCACATTGGTCGCGTCGAGCCGTCCGCCAAGCCCGACTTCAAGCAAGAGCACATCGGCCGGGTGGCGCGAGAACAGGAGCAGGCCGGCGGCGGTGGTGATTTCGAACACCGTGATCGGCTCGCCGCCATTCGCGCGCTCGCATTCCTCGATCGTCGCGCGCAGTTCGTCATCTCCGACGAACTTGCCCCCGCCCTCGGCGGCAAGGCGAAAACGCTCGTTGAACCGCACCAGATGCGGCGAGGTATAGACGTGCGCGTGCTGTCCGGCACTCTCCAGAATCGCGCGCATGAATGCGATCGTGGAGCCCTTGCCATTGGTCCCGGCGATGTGAATGACCGGCGGCAGCTTGCGTTCCGGATGGTCAAGCCGCGCGAGCAGCCGCCACATCCGGTCGAGCGAAAGATCGATCAGCTTTGGATGCAGCGCGAGCAGTCGCGTCAAAATATCGTCGAGGGCGGACATCGCATCCTGATATCACGAACCGCTCGTCCCGGCGAAGCCTCCGGGACAAATGCCAGATGTGCCGATTATGCAGGGAGGACGGCCCGGCTCATGCCGTTGCCGGTACTTCACTGATCGCCGGCAGCGAGGCCCGGCCGGAATCCGGCGAAAACTTGGTCAGCAGACGACAGATGCGGCCGAGCGTCGAGCGCAATTCATGCCGATGCACAACCATGTCGACCATGCCGTGCTCCTTCAAATATTCGGCGCGCTGGAACCCGGGCGGCAACTTTTCGCGAATGGTCTGCTCGATCACGCGCGGCCCGGCAAATCCGATCAGCGCGCCGGGCTCGGCAATCTGCACATCACCCAGCATCGCATAGGACGCGGTAACGCCGCCGGTGGTCGGATTGGTCAGCACGACGATGTAAGGCTTCTTCGCTTCACGCAGCATCTCGACCGCGACCGTGGTGCGCGGCATCTGCATCAGCGACAGAATGCCTTCCTGCATCCGCGCGCCGCCGGAGGCCGCGAACAGGATGAAGGGCGTGGCGCGCTCGACCGCGGTCTCAAGCCCCTTGATGATGGCCTCGCCCGCCGCCATGCCAAGCGAGCCACCCATGAAGTCGAAATCCTGCACGCCGATCACCACCGGGATGCCTTCCAGCCGGCCGAAGCCGAGCTTGATCGCATCGTTCATGCCGGTCTTGGTCCGCGCATCCTTGAGGCGATCGGCATAGCGCCGCTGGTCCCGGAATTTCAGCGGGTCGATCGGCACATCGGGCACGCCGATATCGAGCCAGGTCTCGCCATCGAACACCGACTTGAGGCGCGCGGTCGCGCCCATGCGCATATGATAGTTCGAGCCCGGGATGACGAACTGGTTGGCCTCGACATCCTTGAAGAACACGAGTTGCCCCGTCTCCGGACACTTGATCCAGAGATTTTCGGGCGTCTCGCGCCGGTTCAGGAACGACCGGATTTTCGGCCGGACGACGTTGGATATCCAGTTCATGCCGTACCTTCACCACAGGCTGGAAAGCCGCCAAAACGGCCTTTCCCGGACCGTTTAACCCAGTTTGGCGCGACTTCGCTATATTTCCCTGGATTTTTTCCGCCGGTCTCAAAGCCTTGAATTTTCGTCAATGTTGGGGCCGCAGCGGGCAATTTGGCTCAGCCCGGACAGGCAATCAGCGAGAATGCCGGCGCGAGTCTGCCTTTGAGCGAATGACCGCCTTTCCCAGACGATCGCGGCCGGCCTTGGTGTCCCATTTCGGGCCAGGCGACGGCGTTGCTCCCTATCGTCTCTTGATGCCTTCCCACGGAGCATAGGCCGGAGGCGCCTGATGATCCCGGCGGACACTCATCGCCTCAGCACGCCCTTCAACGCCGATGGTGCGCTCGGCGCTCCAGTACCGACAATCGCTCCCGAGCAGGGTTGTCGAACACGTTGTAGAACGCGCGCGCAAACTCATTCCACGAGACAGCGATGCGACGGATATGCAGGCATGCCGCCGCCATATGGTGAGCCGGATTTGCGCCGCGGTCAGCGTGCCGCTGTATTGCAAGCTGACACATCATCGTATCCGGAACATGCCAATCATCGCTCGCCGCAGCGCCGTTGCGCGCGATCCGCGCTTTCATGCTATCGTGGACACGATAGAGGAGTTCGTCGTTGCCCACGGCCCGAAAAACAGTTCGCCCCAGCAAAGCGAAAGTGAAGCGGGGCAAGGGCCGTCCTCCGCGCGACCTCGTCGGGCGCGAGAGCATCCTGCGGTCGACCCGGGAATTGCTGAAACAGAAGGCTCCGTCGGAGCTGTCACGGGTCAATATCGCGGCCTATTGCGGCGTCGACCCCGGCCTGATCCGATATTATTTCGGCACCACGGACGGGCTCCTCACCGAAGTGGCCACCCAGATCGTCGAAGAGATGCACGCGCACATCAACAAGGCGATCGCGACGGGCCGCTCATCCGAACAGCGGATGCGCAGCCGCGTGCGTGTCTCTCTCGATATGCACGAGCAGAACCCTCACCTGAACGAACTGATCATCCAGAAAATTCTGGGCGGCACGCGCGCCGGGGCGCGGCGAGCCCGCAGCGAGATGATCGAGGGATCGATCGCGACGTTGACCGCCCTCATCGACGAAGGCGTAAAGCAAGGCGACTTCCGCAAGGTCGATCCGCGGCTCCTGCACATCGCGCTGGTTGGCATGTCCGAGTTTTTCTTCACCGGCCGCCCCGTAGTGCAGGAATTGTTCGGCAGGCCGCCGGACTCCGACCTGATCGAAGAATAC
Organism: Pseudomonadota bacterium; assembly: GCA_023387555.1. Classification (GTDB taxonomy): domain Bacteria; phylum Pseudomonadota; class Alphaproteobacteria; order Rhizobiales; family Xanthobacteraceae; genus Pseudorhodoplanes. Next base: position 5,033 of record JAEWHY010000513.1, on the reverse strand, counting down.
GGCAAGTTCGTCGCCGACCTGATCCTTGGCGGCATTGCGGCCCCCGCGCACCGCCGGAACGACTGACAGCAGAAGCCTCGGCTGCCCGCGCAGAGAGAGTTGCGGCATAATATTTCCTCGTGTAAGGAATACTTGCATCGTTCAGCCTGCTGCGACTGTCTTTTGCGCCGGCTGATCAAGAGAAGATCGAAACGGGGAGATACGACACGATCGGAGCAACGGGAGACCGCCCCGCGCGGTTGGGCCCGGCACCTTCGACGATCCGTCGTAACTGAAAATGCAGAACAAACAGAAATCCGTGCTCATTGTCGGCGGCGGCATCTCCGGACTGACTCTCGCGGCCGCGCTCGGGCAGCGAGGCGTCGCCTGCGACGTGGTCGAAATCAAGGAAGAGAGCAAGGTTCTGGGCGTCGGGATCATCCAGCCGGGCAATTCGCTCCGCGCGCTTCAGGCGATCGGCGTCTATGAGGAATGCCTTGCTGCCGGCTTCCCGACCGACCACTATCGCTATTACGAAGCCGACGGCACACCGATCGCATCGCTCAAGCTGCTGCGGATCGCCGATCCGGATCGCCCTGCGATCAACACGCTGCCCCGCCCGGCGCTGAACGACATTCTGACGCGAGCCGCCGAGCGCGCCGGCGCCACGATCCGGCTGGGCTGCACTACAACGTCCGTCACCGACGACGGCGACGGGGTGGATGTCGTATTCTCCGATGGCACGGCGAAGCGCTACGACATGGTGGTCGGCGCCGACGGCATTCGCTCGAAGACGCGCCGCATGCTGTTCGGCACGCAGTTCGAGCCACAATTCACTGGACACGGGGTGTGGCGCTTCACGACCAAGCGGCCGCCGGAGCTGACCTATCACGCGATGCACCTCGGCGTCGGCATCAAGGCAGGCCTCATTCCGCTCACCGAAGAGACCATGTATCTGCTGCTTGTCACGAACGCCCCCGATGACTCGCGCGTACCGGACGACCGCCTCGCCTCGACGCTGTACGAAGAACTCGCGCCGTTCGGAGGGATGGTTGCGCAGGTCCGCGAGAGCGTTCTTCACAGCGACGAGATCATCTACGTGCCGATCGAGGAGGTTATTCTCGACGACAACTGGTCGAAGGGTAATGTCGTGCTGATCGGCGACGCTGCTCATGCCTCGAGCCCGCATGTCGCCCAGGGCGCCGCGATGGGCATCGAGGACGCCGTCGTGCTCGCCGAGATGTTCGCAGAGGGCGGCAATACCGCAGACATGCTGAAGGCGTTCGCCAAGCGCCGCTACGCGCGCTGCAAATTTGTCCAGGACGTCTCACGCGCTGTCGGCAATGACGGCAATCTGACGGACCCCGAAGCCTGCCGGCTGCGAAACGACCGCATGCGGGAGGATTTCGCCGGGGCAAAGCCACGGCCGCACGAGCTCAAGCTCGCCGAGCCGATCTGAAGCTGATCCGATCTGGCCGATAAAAAAAGGCGCGGTCCCCGGGGGCCGCGCCTTTTTGTTAAGCTCACTCCGCAGAGGTGCGAAGCGAGACCCGGTTCTTCTGGGTACCGAGCCCCTCGATTTCCGCTTCGATGAGGTCACCGGGCTTCAGGAAGCGGCCAAGCCCCTGCCCCACCCCCGCGATCGTGCCGGTCAGGAAAATATCGCCCGGCAACAACGTCATCATCTTCGACGTATATTCGATCTGCTCGTCCGGGCTGAAGATCATTTCGGACGTATTGCCGTTCTGCATGCTCTCGCCATTCAGCTTCAGCGATAGATGCAGGTTGTTGTGATCCGCGATGAAGTCCCTCGGCACGAAGTAGGGGCCAATCGGGCAGAATGCGTCATGCGACTTTGACGCCAGCCAGTCCGAACGGATCGTCTGGCGGTCCTCGCGCCACAGCATGTTGCGGCACGAGATGTCATTCGAGACCATATAGCCGGCGATATAATCGCGCGCGCGTTCGACCGGTACGTTCCTCGCGGAGCGTCCGATCACCATGGCAAGTTCGATCTCCCAGTCGACCTGATCATCGGGCCCCGGCAATTCGACGTCGTCGAAAGGTCCGCAGATCGAACTCGGCGCCTTCAGGAACAGATACGGCCGCGCGCGAGACTTCTCGCCCATGAAATCCTTCTTGCGGTCGATTTCGCCGCCATAACCACTGTTCCGCATCTCGTTGACATGGCCGCGGAAATTCGCGGCCGCACAAAGGATCTTCGAGGGGCGCGTGAGCGGCGCCAGCGTGCGCAGCGAGCCGCGATCAGCCGCAGAAACACCCTCGGTGACCGGTCGGGCGCGGAGCGCATTCGCGGTCTCGGTCAGCGCGGCGAAGGCATCGTCCCAGTTCTCGAGCAAATCCTCGATCGTCTGCGACCCATTCAGTTCGGCGCCGCGAAACCGCACCTGCGGCGCGGCGCGGGCCGCATCCGACAGGTTCACGACCACATCGTCGATGACGATGCCGGTAAAGCGATCCGATCCGCCGGATGAAAAACGTCCAAGCTTGAACATTCCAAGTCTACCCTTTTCTTGATCTTTTGCTGTGCAAGTATCAGGAGCGCAACTTCAGCATCGAACGCGCGTCTTCCGCGGTCGCCGCCTCGCCGCCAAGATCGCGGATGATGCGCACGGCTTTCTCCACCATCGCGGCGTTGCTGGGGGCGAGCTGTTCCTTGCTGATCCGCACGGCATCCTCAAAGCCGACGCGAACATGCCCGCCGAGCAGGAACGACTGCGCGACAAACGGAAAGGCATGCCGGCCGATCGAGAACGCCGCCCATTCGCAAGGCTGCGGCAGCAGCGATCGCGCATACATCAGGGTCTCCGGCGTCGCCGCGAAGCCGTAGTTCACGCCACAGACGATCTGGAACAGCGGATCGGGATCGAGCACACCGGCCTTGATGAGATCGGCGGCGAGCCTGATGTCGCCGCTGTCGAACACTTCAAGCTCCGGCTTCACGCCGGCCGACCTGATCGCCTCGGCCATGAGGCGCAGGTTCCTCGGTGTGTTGATCACCACCGAGTGCTCGGACCACATGGTGTTGAAGTCGAGGCTGCAAATGTCGGGCTTCAGCGCGACCACGTGCTCGACGCGCTTCAGCGGATGCAGCAGATTGGAACCCGGCGCCGCGCGCTGCGGATCGTCGTCGCTCGGAATATAGCGGCCGCCGGGACCGGTGGTCAGATTGATCAGCAGATCCACCCCGGAGGCGCGAATGCGGTCGACGACCTCGCGGTAATGCGCAAGCTCCATGCTCGGCCGACCGTCCGGATAGCGTACGTGAATATGCGCGATCGACGCGCCCGCACGCCCGGACTCGATCGCGGCATTCGCGATCTGTTCGGGGGTGCAGGGCAGCGCCGGGTGGTGCTCCGGCTTGGTCTGATTGCCGGTCACCGCGACCGTGATGATGGTTTTCCTGGCCAATCCCGCCACCTGTCGTCTTGAGCGAAGATAAGATGATATTGCCGCGGATGGGCCGGCGTCCGCTACTCCGGGCTCAGCGGATTTCGCTGAATCGCGGCATCGGCTGCGGCAGCGGCACGACACCCTCACCCGTGGTCAGCGGCGGTGCATCACCCGCCATCCAGAAGCGGTTCGCGTATTCCGGATCCCACAAGCCGGGCTGCCAGTTGTCATCGATGAAGTCGCCGTCCGCCGTGTATTCGATCTCTCCCACCGGACCGGTCATGTAATAGAATATGATGGACGATACCCGATGCCGGCCGAGACCATATTGGCTCTTCCAGCCCTGCCGCTGCATGTGATTGGCGCCGACCATCAATTCGTCGATCGACTCCAGTCCGAATGCCATGTGATGGAAGCCGAGCGGGCGGTTCACAAAGAACACGTTGTGATGCTCGTTGCGCCCCTCGGCGCGCAGGAAGACGCCGCGACCGCGCGACACATCGGTGACGCGGAACTTCAGACGCTTGACGTAGAAGTCGATCTGATCGTCCATGTTGGGTGTGGCGAAAACCACGTGCTGGATGACCTTCGGCCGCGCGCGATCATACCATTTGCGCGCCGTATTCCAGCGCGGCCGTTCCGTCAGGCTGTTTTCCTGGTTGGCGGCATTGCGTTCCAGCGGCTTGCGATTGAACACGCGAAACCCGATCCGCAGCCCGGCGGGGTCGAGAGTGCGGATCGTGCCGTCGGCATCCTTGGTGACCGCGCGGTCACGCCGGAGATCGGCCTCGAGCTCATCGAGCGAAGCCTGGCTATCGACGCCCCAGATCACTTCGCGCGGACCGTCGCCGGACAGAAATTTCGGAGGCAGGCTGGGATCGTCGTCCTTGCGTACCAGGACTTTCGATCCCTCGGGGAGGAGGAAATCCGCGCCGGCTGCCGTGCGCTCGCCGCTCAATCCGAAGTCCTCGAAGAACCGGATCAGATCACTCGGATCGGCTGCGGAAAAAACGACTGTCTCGACACCGTTGATCGCCATAGCAAAGCCTCCCGGATCACGCGTTCTGATTGGCCGCCTTCATCACGAAGGGCCGACCATCCTAGTATGCAGTCTTATTTCCTCAGTCAAGGAATAATGGGCGATCTGGGAAACCGCTCCCTTGCGGCGACGCCTCGGCGTGGCGGCTAGCGGGCTTTTTAAACCTCGGCAGCCTTGGCTTTGGCAGCCTTGGCCACGGAAGCATCATAGGCTTCCAGGACGAGATTTTCCGTGAACCCGATATGCTTCTCGAGAAGGTCGACCGCGCGCGCGGCATCCCGCGCACGCGCCGCATTTGCGATCATCGCGTGTTCCTCGCTGCGATCGACCTGGCGCGTCGTGGTCAGGAACATCCGGCGATACCGATCCGACATATCGTGCAAGGTCCGGCAGAAGTTGAGGAGCAACGGCATTCCGCAACTGCTGATCAGCGCCAGGTGATAGGCGCGATGACAGCGCTCCCAGTTGTCGTCGATCTCCGGCTTTTCGCTGCGGCGACGCGAGGTCAAAGCCGCCAGCCGGTGCTCTGCGGCGACGACGGCGGCCTCCCATTCGAGATCGCCGCGCTCGATCGCATGACGCAGGGCCAGGCATTCGAGGC
>JAEWHY010000471.1 GCA_023387555.1 Pseudomonadota bacterium | reverse complement strand
CACCAGCGTCGTGTCCTTGAACAGCGCGATATTGCTGTTGACGATATTCGGGATGGTGATGCGGAGCGCCTGCGGCAGGATGATCAGGCCCATCATCCGCCAGTAGCTCAGCCCGAGCGCCTGCGCGCCCTCATATTGTCCGCGCGGGATCGCCTGCAGCCCGGCCCGGACCACCTCCGCCATATAGGCGGCGGCGAACAGCGCCACCCCGATCAGCGCCCGCAACAGCTTGTCCGGCGACCAGGATTCCGGAACGAACAGCGGCAGCATCACGCTTGCCATGAACAGGACGGTGATCAGCGGCACGCCGCGCACGAATTCGATGAAGATGATCGAGAGCAGCCGCACCGCCGGCATGGTCGAACGGCGCCCGAGCGCGAGAATGACGCCGAGCGGCAGCGAAAACACGATGCCGACCGCCGACACCACGACCGTCACGAGGATGCCGCCCCACAGGCTGGTCGGCACATAAGTGAGCCCGAGCGGCGCGAAGCCGAGCAGCAGCATCACCGACAGGACCGGCAAGACCAGGAAGAAGTAGACCGCGGCGGCGCGCTTGTTCGGCGCCCATGACGCGAGCAGCCAGACGATGCCGACCGCAAGCAGCGCGAAGAACGTGTCGACGCGCCAGCGCTCGTTGATCGGATAGAAGCCGTAGACGAAGAAGTTGATGCGCTCGATCACGAAGGCCCAGCAGGCGCCGACGCGTGGCCGCTCCGGCGTCGCGATGCACGCCGCGCGGTCGTCGCCGGACCAGGTCGCATCGAAAATCAGGAAGTTCAGCAGCGGCGGGATGATCCACCACAGCAGCAGCAGCGACAGCAGCGTCAGGATGATATTGAGCGGACCGGAGAACAGATGCTCGCGCAGCCAGCCGAGCAGCCCGCGACCCCGCGAAGGCGGCGGCATCGCAGGAACCGGTTCGGAGCGGACGAACGACTGCACGCCCATGGTCATCGCTCCACCAGCGCGATGCGCCGGTTGTAGAGATTCATCAGCCCCGAAGTGACGAGGCTGATGGTGAGATAGACCGCCATGGTGATGGCCACCACCTCGACCGCCTGTCCGGTCTGGTTCAACACCGTACCGGTGAAGATCTGCACGAGATCCGGGTAGCCGATTGCGACCGCGAGCGTCGAGTTCTTGGTCAGGTTCAGAAACTGGTTGGTGAGCGGCGGCACGATCACCCGCATCGCCTGCGGGATCACGACCAGCCGCAAGGTTGGCCCCGGCCGCAGCCCGAGAGAATAGGCCGCTTCGGTCTGGCCATGCGAGACCGAGAGGATGCCGGCGCGCACCACCTCGGCGATGAAGGCCGCGGTGTAGATCGACAGGCCGAACAGCAGTGCGGCGAATTCGGGCAGGATCTCGATGCCGCCGCGGATGTTGAAGCGCCCCATTTCCGGAAAATCGAAACTCACCGGGAAGCCGGTCAGGGCCAGCGCCGCCAGCGGCAGGCCAAGGATCAGCAGCAATGCGACGGAGAAGACCGGGGCCTGCCGGCCTGTGCGGTCCTGCCGCCGCCGCGCCCAGACTCGAAACCCGATGGCACCGGCGATGCCCAGGACGAAAGCGATCGGAACCGCCTCGAAGCCCGGTGCGAACACCGGCTTCGGCAGGAACAGCCCGCGATTGTTCAGAAACATGCCGCCGGGAATCGAAATGCTGTCGCGCAGCACCGGCAATGCCTTCAGCACGGCATTGTACCAGAACAGCAATTGCAGCAGCAGCGGCAGGTTGCGGATCAGCTCGACATAGCCGGCCGCCAGCTTCGCGACGAGGACGTTCTTCGATAGCTGCAGGACGCCGATGACGAAGCCGATGATGGTCGCGAAAATGATCCCGAGGAACGACACCAGCAGCGTGTTCAGCAGCCCGACCCAGAAAGCGCGGCCGTAGGTCGATTGGGTCGTATACGGGATCAGGTGCTGGCTGATGTCGAAGCCGGCGGTCGAATTCCAGAAGTCGAATCCGGAAGCGATGCGCGCACGCGCAAGATTCTCGGCCGCGTTGGTGATCGCACTATAGCCGAGCCATACAATGACCGCGCAGAGCAGCACCTGATAGGCGATGCTGCGCCAGCGCGGATCATAGAGCGGAGATATCTTCGGGGGCGCGGCCTGCGCCATCACGCGCTGCCGCCCCGGTCAGCGAACGGGCGGAGCGTATTGCAGGCCGCCCTTGGTCCACAGCGCGTTCAGGCCACGCGAAATCTTCAGTCGGGAGCCCTGTCCGAGATTACGCTCGAAAATCTCGCCGTAATTCCCGACATTCTTGATGATGCGGACGCCGAAGTCGTTTGGCAGCCCGAATGCCTCGCCGAACTTGCCTTCGACTCCGAGCATGCGGCGGATATCCGGGTTGTCGGACTTCATCTGGGCGTCGACATTGGCAGAGGTCACGCCGAGTTCCTCGGCATTGAGCAGCCAGAAGTTTACCCAGCGCACGATATCGAACCACTGGTCGTCGCCATGGCGGACCGACGGTCCGAGCGGCTCCTTGGAGATGATGTCGGGCAGCACAACGTGATCGTCGGGCGACGCGGTGCGCAGCCGCTCCGAGTAAAGGGCGGAGGCGTCGGTCGTGTAGGCGTCGCAGCGTCCCGCGTCGTAAGCCTTCACCGCCTCGTCGGAGGTGGCGAAGGTCACGGTCTTCAGCTTCATGTTATTGGTGCGGAAGAAATCCGCGAGATTGAGTTCGGTCGTGGTGCCCTGCTGGACGCAGACGGCGGCATCGTTCAGTTCGAGCGCCGAATTCACCTTCAGCGCCTTGCGCACCATGAAGCCCTGGCCGTCATAGTAATTGACGCCGGTGAAGTTCAGGCCATTGGTGGTGTCGCGCGACGAGGTCCAGGTGGTGTTGCGGATCAGCACGTCGATTTCGCCCGACTGCAGGGCGGTGAAGCGATCCTTTGCGGTCAGCGGGACGAACTTGACCTTGGTCGGATCGTTAAAAATCGCGGCGGCAATCGCGCGGCAATAATCGACGTCGAACCCGGTCCAGTTGCCCTGCGCGTCCGGTAGGCCGAAGCCGGCGAGATTGCCGTTGGCGCCGCAATTGAGAACGCCGCGTTGCTGCACCTGCTTCAGGGTCTGCGCTTCAACGGCGGACCCCGCAAGACCCACCACGGCTGCGAGGGCAAAAGTCAAAAGGCTGCGCTTCATGTTGTGTCCCCAATACTCCGCCGGCGGTGACGATAAGATTTGCTGACTCAAGGCCTACGGCACACAGACCATCCGGCGCAAGCCTGCCCGCTCGCGCCAAAGGCCGCAGATGTCCAAAAGCCCAAGCCGCTATGCCCGATCCCGCAATTGACGCCATCTGAGAACGATTGCACAGACAGGTCAAGGGCTTGACTGGCGCGCGCCGGTTTGCCTGCATTCGCTTGCGACGCAATGCCCATACCGGGCACGAACCCCGCGCGGGCCAAGGACAGTCCATGAGCAAACCGAAACACCCCGCCGACCTGAAGCCCGACACTCTCCTCGTGACCGGCGGCCGCACCCCCACCGACTATTTCGGCTTCGTCAATCCGCCGGTTTATCACGCCTCGACCCTGCTCTATCCGACCGCCGCCGACATGGTGGCACATCGCGGCCGCTACCGGTACGGGCGCCGCGGCACGCCGACATCGGAAGCTCTGGAAAACGCCCTGCGCGAACTTGAGGGGCCGCAATGCGCCGGCGTCGCGCTGCTGCCCTCCGGCGCAGCGGCGGTCTCGACCGCATTGCTTTCGGTGCTGTCGGCCGGCGATCATCTCCTGATCACCGACAGCGTCTACCGCCCGACACGCATTTTCGCCGATTCGATCCTGAAGCGGTTCGGAGTGGAAACCAGCTATTACGATCCACTGATCGGTGCAGACATCGCGACCCTGTTCAGGCCCAACACCCGTGCGGTGTTCGTGGAAGCACCCGGCTCGCAATCCTTCGAGATGCAGGACATCCCGGCGATGGCGAATGTCGCGCATGCCCGCGGAGCCTTCGTCCTGATGGACAATACCTGGGCAACGCCACTCTATTTCCGCGCGTTCGATCATGGCGTCGACCTGTCGATCCAGGCCGGCACCAAATATATCGGCGGCCATTCCGACATCATGTTCGGGACTGTCTCGGCCAATGAGGCGACCTGGCCGATGCTCAACGAAACCGTCGGAAACTATGGCCTCTGCGCCGGTCCCGATGACATCTATCTGGCGCAGCGCGGCCTGCGCACGCTCTCGGTGCGGCTCGAGCGTCATCAGCGTTCCGCACTCGAGATCGCGCATTGGTTCGAGCAGCGTCCCGAGGTGCTCTCGGTCCTGTACCCGGCGCTGCCTTCGCACCCGGGTCATGCCATCTGGAAACGCGACTTTACCGGAGCGTCCGGGCTGTTCAGCATCATCCTCAAGCCGGTCTCTGAACAAGCGCTCTACGCCTTCTGCGATGCTCTTGCACTGTTCGGCATGGGCTTTTCCTGGGGAGGTTACGAAAGCCTCGTGATCCTGTTCGATTGCAAGGAATACCGGACCGCGACGGAATGGGCACCGGGCGGACCCGGCCTGCGCTTTCATATCGGCCTTGAGGACACCCGCGACCTGATCGCCGACCTGGAGCGGGGCTTCGCCGCGCTTCACGCCGCCAACGGCTGAGCCGGTGCGCGCCGCTTACTGACCCCGGCGCGAGCGGTAGATCGTGAAGGACACCCGGTCGCGCGTGCCAAGATTGTAGCCTCGAAAACGCGACACCTGCCCGTACCGCAGGCCGATCGCTTCCGCGCGCTGTGCAAAGGCGCGATCAAGGCCCTGCTCGACCACAGCGTGCCGGCATGGGCCGCGCCTGAGAAAATCCGCCGCGCCGGCGGCCGTGGTCAGAACCGTATCGGTGCCGGTCAGGAACACGAGGCTCGGCTCGTGGAAACCGGCGGCGGCAACGCTGATGTCGTCGCAGCCGGAGGTCTGCAGGCTGCGCTGGATCGCAACGCTCGGAAAGGCCGCACCGAGCGAGGGAATGACCGACCAATAGACCGCGATCGAGAGCAGCACCGTTGTGAGCGCGGCGCGAAGCAGCGAGCGTTCGACGCCATCGACGTCGTAGAGCCACCATGCGCGGAAGCCGAACACCATGGCGGCGGCGAGGAAAGGCCAAGCCTGCCATCCGAGTTCACCTTCGTAGCCCAGGAGCAGGACCAGCGATCCGACGAAAATCACCACCGGAACCGCGAACCACCAGAAGGTGCCATATTCGATCCAGCGCTTCGACGACATCTGCCCGGTCTCGATCGCGCGAGTGAGCAGGATGGCGATCGCCGGATACAGCGGCAGCACGTAATAGGCGCGCTTGGTGACAATCAGCTCCAGCAGGATCCAGGTCGGAACCAGCCAGGCCAGCAGGAATGTCACCGGGGTGTTCCAGCGCTCGCGCCACACGCCTGGCACGGCGAGACCTGTGACCAGCGAGGCCGGCCAGAACATGAGGAAGAACAGAACGAAATAATATCCCGGTGGCCGGCCGTGACCTTCGAAGCCGCTGTAGAGTCGCGGCAGGATGTCCCGCAGGATCGCATCGGAGAAGAAGCCGCTGCCATTGCGCAGGCCGATGGCCACGAACCACGGCACCGTCAGCAGCAGGAGCAGCGCAAGCCCGACCAGCGGACGCAACGGCTTCAGCCACGACGCCGAGCGGTGGATCACGATCAAGGTGATGACCGGCAGCCCGACCAGGACGAGGATCGTGGGTCCCTTCAGCAAGACGCCGGCCGCCAGCGCGGTCCAGAAAACGAATGGCAGCGCCGGATGGAGCAGCGCACCGTCCGGCGGCGGGAGATAGACCCGCGCCAGCACACCCATGCACAGCAGCGACATGAACAACAGCATCGCATCGGGGGTCGCGAGCCGGGCCTCGATGCCGAGCAGGATCGATGATGCCATCATCACGCCTGCGAGAATCGCCGCGCGACGGCTCACGAACATCGTGGCGACCCAGAAGGTGGCGATCACCGCCCCCACGGCCCCGATCACCGAAGGAATGCGATAGACATAGATTCGGGTGTCGAGCTCTCGTGTCGAAATGAATTCCGCGGTGTGGAGCGCGGCGGCCTGCAACCAGTAGATGCCGACCGGGACCTTGCTCTGGACGTCGTTTTGAAAGCGGATGTCGACAGGGTCGCCGGCCTGCACCATCTGCTTGGTTGTCTGCGCGAAGCGCGCCTCGTCCCGGTCGATCGGCGGGATTTTCGACTGGCCGGGCAGGAAGGCGAGCAGCGACAGGATCAGCAGGACGACAATCGCACGCGTGTCGGTCGCGCAGGCATAATCAAGCACGCCGCCGAGGCCCCGTTGCCAGGTGCTCTCGCGCAGATCGCGCCTCAGGAAGGTTTCTCTGTGCCAACCGGTCGTCATGCGGGCCGGACCATAGGGAAAAAGCCCCCGGCCGGGAAGAACCGGTTACTGCAGCCGGACCAACACGCTGTCAGCTGTGCCTTTTCCGTCAACAACGGTGAGCCGGACGAAACCCGGCCCTTGCGGATCGAAGAAGATAGTGCGGCCGAGGCCACGATCCTGCGGCACGCCGTTGACCATGACGGTCATCGGCTCGACCCCGCCCGCAATCTTCAGCGCCACCGGCTCCGGCCGTCCGTCGACCGTCGCAAGTTGGAGCCGTGCGCCATGTGGCGGGAACATGATGCGGACCCGCTCGGTATTGCGCCCGCCGATTCCGTCCGGGGCAAAGCGCTGCAACGGAAGCGGCAGCTTGCCATTTGCAGCCACGATCGCCCCCCGGGGCGCAGGCGGCAGCCGTTCCGGAAGATCGCCGGTACGCGCGAAGGCGTCGAACAGGATCGGCGCCGCGGCCGTGCGGCCCAGAATGCCGGGCACCGGCGCGCCGTCCGGACGCCCGACCCACACGCCGATGGTGCGCCGTCCGTCGAATCCAACCGCCCAGGCGTCGCGATAGCCGTAGGACGTCCCGGTCTTGAACGCGATGCGGTTGCGGACGGCGTTGTCCGGCGGCGGCGTGCCGAGAAGCACATTGCCGACATACCAGGCCGCAACCGGATCGAGCAGACGGCGCGGCGGACGCGCGATCGCCGCGTCGCTGCTGCGCTCGATCAGCGGGATCGTTGTCCCTTGCCGCGCGAGTCCGGCATAGAGCATCGTGAGGTCGGCCAGCGTCACACCGACACCGCCCAGCCCCATCGCGAGTCCGGGCACCTCCCCCTTTGGAAACACCATGCCGCCGCCGGCCTGCGACAGCCTCGCGGTCAGTCGCGCGGCGCCGACGCGATCCAGCAGCGCCACCGCCGGCACATTCAGCGACAATTGCAGCGCCTTGCGCACCGGCACCGTGCCCTGAAAGGTCAGGTCGAAATTCTCGGGCGCGTAATTGCCATAGCGCGCGGGACGGTCCTCGATGAGCGTCTCGGGATGCGCCAGCCCATCCTCGAATGCGAGGCCATAGATGAAGGGCTTCAGCGCGGAGCCCGGTGACCGCAGGGCGCGGGTCAGGTCGACCTGCCCGGCCCGGTTCTGGTCGAAATAATCGGGTGAAGCGACCCGTGCGCGAATTTCCCCGCTCGCATGATCGACGGCAATCATCGCCACCGAAATCTCAGGACCGAACGAGACTGCACGCTCGCGCGCCAGCATCTCCAGCGCGCGCTGCAGCCGGCCGTCGATCGTAAGTTCATGCCGCAGCATCTGCGGCGCCGCCGCGAGGGCCTGATCCGTGGCATGCGGCGCCAGCGCCGGCATCGCTTTGCGGATCGCCGGCACCGCGTCGACTCTGGCCGCAGCGATCTCGTCCGCAGGAATACCGATGTCCACAGCGACGCGATCGAGCACACGGTCGCGGGCGCGCCTCGCACGTTCCGGCGAACGATCGGGCCGCCGCGCTTCGGGTGATTGCGGCAGCGCCACCAGGAGCGCGGCTTCCGCACGCGACAGCCGTTTCGGCTCCTTGCCGAAGTAAGCGAGCGAGGCGGCGCGCGCGCCTTCGAGATTGCCGCCGTAGGGGGCGAGCGTCAGATAGAGCGCAAGGATGTCATCCTTGCTCATCGTACGCTCGAGTTCGATCGCACGCACCATCTGGCGGAGCTTCGCTGCAAGCGTCCGCTCGGCCCGTGGCTCCAGCAGACGCGCGACCTGCATGGTGATTGTAGATGCGCCGGAAATGATTTCGCGATGGGCGATCCACTGCCACGCGGCGCGGGTCAGGGCGAGCGGATCGACCCCGTAATGCTCGTAGAAGCGCTTATCCTCGTAGGCGACCAGCAGGGCGAGGTAGCGCGGATCGACATCCTCGGTGCCGGCTTTCAGCCGCCAGCGGCCATCCGCCGTCGCATAGGGCCGCAGCAACCGGCCGTCGCGATCGACCACCTCGACGGAGACCGAGAGCGCGTCCGCATGCGGCAGCGGCGGCAGCGCCCTCACCCACAAGCCGAGCGCGAGCACGCCGCCTGCAATGGCGGTCACGCCCGCGAGCGCTGCGATGGTGAGGCGCCGCGTCATTTCGCCGTCGTCACCTCCAGCTTTCCAGTCGCGGTGCGGCCAAACCGGTCGGGACGGTACATGTCCTCGACGAAGGCCTGCGGATGCGTGTAGCTGCCGGGCGCCACCGCACGCACCACATAGGCAACGGTGAAGATCGCGGCATCCCTGCTGTTGCGGTTGAAGGCCGCGGTGAAGCGGTCGTCGCGGAACTCGGCATGTTCCGGGATCTTGCCGAGTTCGATCCAGCTCAGCGCGCCGGTATCGCCCGACGACACCAGCCGCGGGTTGTCGATCTCGAAGCCGGCCGGCAGATAATCCGCGACGATGATTCGCCCGAATTGCGGCTGGGCTTCGGTGATCTTCAGCACCACCGCATAGCGCTCGTTCTGCTTCGCCTTCGCGATATCGACCGGCTCGCCGCCGAGCGTGAAGTAATTGCGCTCGATCTTGAAGCCGCTTTCGGCGGCAGGCTCCGGCACCACCGGCGCGCCGGTGACCGACACCACCGCCTGCAACGTTTCCTCGCCGCTGTTGCCGACCCGCAGCGGCGACGCCCGCAGCGCGCTCGCAGTGGCGCTGCGATACAACGCGCCCTGCCGCGGCGTCCCGTTCACGGTCATCGCGACGCCCGCAGCGTCCTTCGCGATGGCGCGCGCGGCGAGCACCAGCCAGGCATTCTCCTGCGTCGAGGTATAGGCCGAGAGCTGCCGCGCCGCCTCGATCCGCGATACCGCGGCCGAAACGGTTTTGCGCGGCGCGTTGCTCTCCGATGCGAGCGCCACCAGAGCCGCCGAGTCGCGCAGCGCCGAGCCGTAATCCTGCCGCCCGAACTCCAGCTTCGGCTGCGGCGCGATGGCGTCGAGCGCCGCCTGATAGACGCGATCGGCGCGCGCCCTGTCGCCGAGGAGACCGAGCGCGGCCGCGATTTGCGCCTTCGCGATCGGAGTCGCGATCATGTCGAGCTTGGTATCGGCGATGTAACGCAGGTCACCGACCGGCGCCATGCCGTTGCGGGCAAGGACATAGAGCGCATAGCTGAGTTCGCGTCCGCCATCCTTCGTCGGCTCGGGCGCAGTTGCGATGTTGTTGCGCAACCGGTCGAGCGCCAGACGGAACGCGACATCCGGCACCGCGAAGCCCCGCTCGCGTGCCCGCGTCAGGAAGTCGGAGACATAGGCGTCGAGCCATGGATCGTCGCCGCCGACCGACCACAGGCCGAACGACCCATTCGATCCCTGCCGTGCGAGCAGCCGGTCGACGGAATCGCGGATGCGCTGGTCGGCGTCGGTATCGAGCGCGAGCAGCGCCGAAGCCGCGAGATCATTGACATAGAGCAGCGGCAACGCCCGGCTGGTGATCTGTTCCGTGCAGCCGAACGGATAGCGGTCGAGCGCCTTGAGGATCGCCGCCGCATCGAGCGCGGTCGACGGCCCGACCGACAGCGCGACGCTTCCCGTTCCCGGCACCAGATCGGCAAACAGGTCGTCCGACAGCGTGATGCTTTCGCCCCTGGCGATCTGGCGCACCGTGCGGCGGGTCATCAGCTGGTTCGCCGGCCGCACATTGAGCGCATAGTCGCGTTCGAGTTTGAAGCCGCCGGGGCCCTCGACATTGAGGGTGATCGCCGCGGTGCCTGCCGCCGATACTTCGAGCGGGAACGACAGCGCCTGACGCTGCTTCGCACGCAACGACACCTTGTCGGCGAGCTTGCCGGTCGCTCCGGTCGGCCCCGTCGCGGTCAATGTCACGGCGTAATCGCCCGCCGGCCCTTCGACGTTATCGATGTCGATGTGCATCGTGGAGCGGTCGCCGGTGTTGAGGAAACGCGGCAGCGTCGCGGTCACCACCACCGGGTCGCGGATGATGACATCGCCCGTGGCCTTGCCGACGCGATCGCGGCTCCAGGCGATGCCCATGACCCGCGCGGTGCCGGCAAAGGCCGGGATATCGAACGAGACCTCCGCGGTGCCGTCTGGCTTCACCTGCACGATGCCCGAATACAGCGCGAGCGGCTTCTGCACCGGTGGCGAGCCTTCCATCGCACCGCCGCCATCGTCGCCGCCGGTGCGGATCGCGCCGCGCGTGCCCTGCATGCCGTCGATCAACTGGCCGTAGAGATCGCGCAACTCGGCGGAAAGCCGGCGCTGCCCGAGGTAATAGTCGTCCGGCGCCGGCGGCTTGTAACTGGTGAGATTAAGGATGCCGACATCGACCGCCGCCACCACGATGCGCGCGTCCTCACCGGGCGCGAGCCCGGTGAGCTTCACCGGCACACGCAACGTCGTATTCGGCCGCATCACCTGCGGCAGCGTCATCTGCATGCCGAGCGAGCGGATCGCCTTGTTGACGGTGAACCATTGCACGCCGATCGCGCGGCCCGGCATGCGCTTCGCCGCGGCATCGAGCGGACGGCGCAGCGTCGCCACCACATAGGCGCCGTTGCCCCAATCCTTTCCGACCGGCACGGAGAGCTGATTGATTCCGGCCTTCACATCGGCGGTGACCGTCGCCAGCATGCGATCGCCCACCACATTGAGGGTGAGGCGTCCGTTGCTGCGCGCCGTGACCGCAACATTCACGGTATCGCCGGAACGATATTCCGGCTTGTCGAGCGCGATCTCCAGAAGGTCGGGCGTATCGGCGCCAGCGTCGGCATAGAAACCGGCATCGAACGCGATCTGGGTCAGGGCGCCGTTCGCATCGGAGACGTCGAGGCGATAGCGGCCCCAGGTCACCGGCAGCGACACGCGCGCCCCCTGCCCGTCCGCCGCGACATCGATCGTGCCATCGGCGATACGCCGCGACGATTTCACCGGCTCGTAATTCCAGTAGCCGTGCTGCCGATACCATTGATAGCGGCTTTCGATGCGCTGCAGTTCGTAGCGCAGGCCGCTTCCGGCGATCCGCTTGCCCTCGGCATCGACCAGGATCACGTCGAATGCGGCGTTGTCGCTTTCGCCCAGCGAACGGCCATTGAACAGCGGCCGCACGCCGATCATGTCGCCCGCCGGCGTTACCGGCAGCGTGAGCTTGCGCTCCACCGCGCGCCCACCGGATTCGGCGAGCCGGATGGTGATGCGCGCTTCGAGAATGCGTTCGGTGCTCGGCAGCTTGTCGAGCGAGACCTCGAAGGTCGCCTTGCCGTCCTCGTCGGTCCTTGCGAGGTCATTCAGGGGCTGCTGCTCGGCATCGACCCGCTCGTCGGTGCCGAATTGATAGCCGGGGAATCCCGGCCGCTCCTTGGCGGCGCTGACCAGAATCTCGCCCTCGACATCGAGGTTGGCCGCGGGCGCGCCATACAGGAACCGTCCGGTCAGCGTGACCTCGGCCGGAGCATCGGGCGAAATCCGGCCCGCCGGAGACGCGAGTTCGAACTCCAGCCGGTCCGGCACATAGTCCTCGACGAGGAACGTGGCTTCGCCGATCGCAGGACGCTTCGGGTCGGTGAAGGCCTTGACGCGCCAGGTCCCGGTGGACGCGGTCTGGGCGATCGGCAGCGAATACGAGCGGCCGCCGAGCCCCTGGTCCTTCAGCACGCTGCGCCGGTATTCGACGCCGTCCGGACGCTCGACCACAACGGTCAGCGGGACGCCGGCCGCGGCGACCGACGCGGCGTCACGCAGCAGCGCGGTGATATGGACGGTCTCGCCGGTGCGATAGACGCCGCGCTCGGTATAGACGAAGGCATCGAGCCCTTCCGGCGCCTTGCGCCCGGCGACGCCGCGATCCGACAGGTCGAAGGCCGGCGATTTCAGGCTGAGGAAGGCGTAATCCGCCGCAGCGCTGGCCACGATCAGCGCCGGCGACAAACCGCCCTCGCCGCGCGTCAGATTGGCCTCGAACTGCACCTGCCCGTTGGCATCGGTACGCTTGATCGCCAGCACCTCGTTGCTGCGCGACAGCAGCCGCACTTCGATCCCGGCGACCGGCGCGGTCGAGGCCAGCGAATTCACCGAGGCATGGATGCCGTCATTGCCGGAGAAGGCAGCGAGCCCGAGATCGGACACGATGAACCATTGCGTCGCGAGCGAGGAGAAGTCGTCGCCCGGATCGGCATCCTTGGGCGCCGCGACCATGACATAGACGCCGGGCTTCAGTTCGCCGAGCGCCTGATCGATCGGGAATGCGGTCGTGACTTCGTTGTTGAGCGAATATTCCAGGGCCAGTTCGCCGGTCCAGACCTGCTGGCCGCGCTCGTCGCGCAATTGCTCCGCGTCATAGCGGCTGATGGCGCGCTGGAAGTCGCTGCCGAGCACGGTATCGATCAGATTGCGGTCGCCGACGCGATAGATGTCGACCTTGGCCACCTTGCTGTTGACGGCGACCAGCGGAATGCCCTGCTGGCCGGACCGCGGCAGCACATAGGACTTGCCGGTGAAGCGGATCTGCGGGCGGCGGTCGCGGACATAGACCGTGAAGTCCGCAGCACGCGCGAGCGGCTCGGCGGTCGACGGCAGACCGGCGCGCAGCGTGATGGTGTAGCGCTCGCCGTGCTTGAGGCCCTCGATGCAGAGCTGCTTCTCGTCGGCGGTCAGCGCCGGCTGGTCGACGCCCGGAACCGAAACGAAGGGCGAGAAATCGGTGCGCTTGCCCGGCAGCGTCTCGGAGAACTGGAAGCAGGCGCGCGGCGATGCGGCGTCGGCATCGACGGTGTAATCGAGCAGCCGGAAACCATATTCCTCGCGAAGCTTCTCGTACTGCGACCGGATCGCCGCGACCTCGCGCAATTCGAGCGAATGGCGCAGCGCATCGAGCGCCGGCCGCCACACCCGCCGCTCGGCGAAGGAATTGCCGATGATCTGCAGCGCTTCGGCCTGTTCGGCCGGCTTGTCCGAACGCTCGTAGGCAATGTAGCCCGCGGTCGCCGAGCGCTCGAGCAGCAGCGTGCGCTCGCGCGCATTGGCGGGACGGATCTGCGCCACGCTGCGCGCCAGGCGCAGCCAGCTGGTGGCGTCATCGGGCGCGACCGAGACGATCTGGCCGAGCAACTGCAGGCCGGTCCGGAAATCGTTCTTGCGGAATGCCTCATCCATCTCGCGGCGAAGCTGGTCCACCGGCTTCGTCACCTGTCCGGAATCGGTCTTGATCTGCGCCTCCAGCCGGATCGCGGCGTCATCGAGGTCACTGCGCGAGAATGGCCGCTCGGACGTCTCGGTCTGCGCGGCAACGGGCGAAACGCTGGCGGGGAGAATGCAGGCAAAACCGAACAACCCGGCGAGCAGGCCGGCGCGGACAAACGCGAACATGGGCGAAATCCTCCTCCCCGGCGGCGGCGATGCCGGACCGGACGGACT
>JAEWHY010000149.1 GCA_023387555.1 Pseudomonadota bacterium | reverse complement strand
TGCGCTGCTGCTCGCCAGCATCGCCTGGTACTTCTACGCGCAGCTCGGCCTGCTGTTCGACATTTCGTTTCCGCTGATCGCGATCTTCGTCATCTACATGACGCTGGTGTTCATCAACTATTTCCAGGAACAGGCCGACCGTCGCCGGATCCGCTCGGCCTTCGCGCATTATCTGTCGCCAACGCTGGTCGAACAGCTCGCCAACGCGCCGGAACGGCTCGTTCTCGGCGGCGAAACCCGCAACATGACGATCCTCTTCAGCGACGTGCGCGGCTTCACGACCATTTCGGAGAGCTTCAAGAACGACCCGCAGGGCCTGACCAAGCTGATGAACCGGCTGCTCACCCCGCTCACCAACTCGATCATCGATCGCAAGGGCACCATCGACAAATATATCGGCGACGCGATCATGGCGTTCTGGAATGCGCCGCTGGACGACGCCTCGCATGAGGTCAATGCCTGCGCCGCCGCGCTCGACATGTTGCGCAAGATCGACGAGCTCAATCACGAGCGCGAGGCCGAGGCGCTCGAGGACGGCGCCCCGTTCCTGCCGATGCGGATCGGGCTCGGTATCAACACCGGCACCTGCGTGGTCGGCAACATGGGCTCGGACCTGCGGTTCGACTATTCGGTGCTTGGCGATCCGGTAAACCTCGCCTCGCGCCTCGAAGGACGCACCAAGGAGTACGGCATCCCGATCATCATCGGCGCGCGGACGGCGGAGAAGGTCAGCGGCCGCTTTGCCGCCCTGCAGATCGACCTGATCACCGTCAAGGGGAAGACCGAGCCGGAGAGCATCTACGCACTGGTCGGAGACGGCACCGTCGCAGCGAGCGATGCATTCAAGTCGCTTGTGGCCCTGACACAGGAAATGTTCGCCTGCTATCGCAACCGCGACTGGAATGGTGCGGAGAATGCGTTGCAGCGCGCAAAGCAATCGGCAGTCAAGTTCGGACTGACCGGGGTGTTCGACCTCTATCAGTCCCGGATCGAAGCCTTCCGCCTCGCGCCACCGCCGGCATCCTGGGATGGCGTCTTCGCCTTCGATACCAAATAGCAACCGGTGCCACGCTATGCCCCCGTACCGCGCAAATGCGCGTGATCGATCTTGTGACGGACCGGAAGGGCCGCATACGATGCAGCAAGAGCCTTGAAGGGCCGAAAACGGGGCTAACGGTCAAATGTCTGACTTTACGATCCGGTTCTGGGGCGTGCGAGGCTCGCTGCCCTGCCCCGGCGCCGCGACCAAGCGCTACGGCGGCAACACGCCGTGTGTCGAGGTGCGGTGCGACGACCGCCTTTTGATTCTCGATGCCGGGACCGGCCTGCGCGAACTCGGCGACGCGCTGGCCGCAGAGGGTGGCCCGATCGACGCCGACCTGTTCCTCACCCACTGCCACTATGACCACGTCATCGGCATTCCGTTCTTCAGCCCGTTCTACGATCCGCAGCACCGGTTCCGGATGTGGGCCGGCAATTTGCTGCCGGATTTCAAGCTGAAGTCCGTGATGCAGAACATGATGAGCGAGCCGCTGTTTCCGATCGGAATCGACACCTTCAGGGCGGATATCGACTATCGCGATTTTCGCGCCGGCGAGAGCATCGCGCCGGGTGGCGGCGTGACCATCAGCACCGTGGCGCTCAACCATCCCGGCGGCGCGACCGGATATCGAATCGATTTTGGCGGACGCTCGTTCTCCTTCATCACCGACGACGAATGGCGGCGCGACGGCCACGATGCCCGGCTGATCGCGATGGCAAAGGGCACCGATCTCCTGATCTACGACACCGCCTATACCGAGGACGAGATCGAGGCGAAGAAAGGCTGGGGCCATTCGACCTGGCGCGACGGCGTGGCCTTCGCCGACGCGGCGGGCGTCGGGACATTGTGCCTGTTTCATCACGCCCCCGAGCATGACGACGATGCCATGGATGCATTACTCGCGGAGGCGCGCGCGGCCCGGCCCGGCACCATCGCCGCGATCGAAGGCAAGGTGATTCGCCTGTAACGACAGCCCCATCGCCTTTTGCTGCCCCGCACAATTCGATTCTTGCCGATGTCCAGCGGACGTGGGAGGAATCAAAAAAACGTGCCGGATTCTCCCGATCGGTCATGGGAGTGACCAATGGATTTTGGCTACCTGCTCACCTACATGATTGATTTCATCAGGTCCAAGATGGACCTGGCGAATCTGCTCGGCCTGATCGGCGGGATTTTCTACGTCGCCTCGGTAACCCTGCGCACCATGATCCCGCTCCGCATCGCGGCGATCATCAGCAATGTGCTGTTCATCTGCTACGGGCTGCTGGCGAAGGCGCTGCCCACCTTCTTCATGTATGCCGTGCTGCTGCCCATCAATTGCTTCCGCCTTTATCAGATCCAGCAACTGGTCCGGCGCGTGAAGGTCGCCTCCCAGGGCGATCTCGATATGGAATGGCTGAAGCCGTTCATGACCAAGAAGAACTTCAAGGCCGGCGACGTGCTGTTCCACAAGGGCGACGCCGCCAATGCCATGTACTACACCGTGACCGGAAAATTTCTGGTCAAGGAATTCGGCGTCGAACTGCCGCCCGGCCGGGTCATGGGCGAACTCGGCTTTCTCGCGCCCGACAACAAGCGCACCGCCACGGTGGAATGCATCGAGGACGGCCAGGTCCTGTTCATCATCTACGACAAGGTGCGCGAACTCTATTTCCAGGACCCCGATTTCGGCTTCTACTTCCTGAAGCTGACCAGCGAACGGCTGCTGCAGAACATCTCGCGGCTGGAAGGCGAGGTCGAAGGCTACAAGGCCCGCATCCAGGCGCTCGAGGCGGCTGCCGAAGCCCGTCCTACATGACGTCGCGCGACGACGTTTCCGCGACCGGGCCCTCGAATGCAGCGAATTGGACCTGCTCGTTCGGATCGAGCTGCGCCAGAATCCGGTAGTGCGTGAGCGCCAGATCGACCAGCGCGAAGCCGCGATTGTCGAGAACCAGCCAACGCCCGTCCAGCCGCACCGCCGCCACGGCATGATCGCGGCGCAGCCTGTTATCCTTCACGATCAGAAGCCTGAGATCCTGACGCGCGATGCCGGCCTGCTGCAGCGCCAGCAATTTCAGGATCGCGTAATCCTCGCAGTCGCCGGCGCCGGCATAAATGGTTTCGAGCGGCCCGGACCAATGATCCATGACGCCATATTGCCGTTCGTCGGCCACCGGACGGATCGCGAGATTGACGGCGCGATTGATCTCGCCGATCCGCGCACGCCCCTGCCGTTCTCGCGCGGCGGCAACAATGGTATCAAACCGCAGCATATCGACGCTGCATGAAACCGCCTCTGCGCGGCATTGTGACAGACGCGCCTCATCCGCGGCCATGCGCTGCTTCGCATCCTGCCATTTCGTCGCCAGTGTTGTCTGCTGTACCGCCGGAAACGGACCGGAAATCTGATCGGCCGCGTCGGCCGTACTCGTCGTTCCTGCCAGGGAACAAGCCAGCAGGAATCCTCGCAAGAGAATGCGCAACATCACGCCCCCCATTCGATCGCTCGCGTCAGGGTCTCATGTCCCGATGGTTCGGCGATCGCCCAGGCCGTTCTACGCACGACGTGGCTACGATCCCGTTTAAGGCCGGCCGAACATGGGGAGATGGTGAACGCTTGTTTGCAACAGCAACGAGAGGCCTCCCGAAGAAGGCCTCTCGCGCCGCGATTACCGGTTATTTACCAGCGCTGCGTGCCGTACCAGTCGTCGATGTCCTTGGTCACCTGGTCCTTGGCGAGGCCATAGCGCTCCTGAATCTTGCCTTCGAGCTGGTCGCGACGGCCGTTGATGACGTTGAGATCGTCATCGGTGAGCTTGCCCCACTGCTCCTTCACCTTGCCCTTCATCTGCTTCCAGTTACCTTCCACGCGATTCCAGTCCATCACGGCTCCTCCTTTGTTGCTTTCGGGGAATAGGTGCCCGTCAACGCTGCAGCGCGATGGTCGTTCCATCCGGAACGACCCGCAGATGGGGGCGTTGAATTTGGGTTCCCTTTTGGGGGACTCAGGAGACCTCGCATGGCAACGCCGAAACGCCGCCCGGACCAGGAATCGAAATTCAATCGCGGGCGGCCTGCGCGCAAAAGCACGGAGGTTCAGCCGGTCAAGCCGGACGAGGATGCCGTGCTTGAAACCTATGAGCAGAGCCCCGAGCGTCCGGGCGGCGACGAACGAAGCGCGCCGACCACGCCCGATGGACCGATGCCCGAGCGCGAACGAGCTTCGCCGGACTGAATTGCCTTCACACTACCGTCCGGTAGCGCGCAATCACCGTGTCCAGAACCTCGTTCATCGGGCGCGACCACCATTCGTTTGACAGCAACTCCACTTCGATGAAGCCATCGAACCCCTGTGCTTCGACATCGCGCCGGTATGCGGGGATATCGATCACACCGTCACCCATCATGCCGCGATCGAGCAGCATGTCTTTTGTCGGAACCAGCCAGTCGCAGACATGAAAGGCGAGCAGCCGCGCCTTGCCGGCGCGCGCGATCTGCGACCACACATCGCTGTCCCACCAGACGTGATAGGTGTCGATCGCAACGCCGATCGCGCCCGATCGTGCAGGATCGAGCACATCGCAGATATCGAGCGCCTGCCGCAGCGTGTTCACGCAGGCGCGGTCGGCGGCATACATCGGATGCAGCGGCTCGACCGCGAGCGGCATTCCCGCCGCCTTGGCGTAAGGCAGGAGTACGGCGAGCGTATCACTGACCTGCGCGTGCGCCGCGCGGATATCCTACGACGCGAGCGAGCCCGGCCGCGAATATTGCGGCAAGCCGCCGACCACCAGCACGAGGCACGGAGCGCCGAGCGCGGCCGCCTCGTCGATAGCGCGGCGGTTGTCGTCCAGCATCGCGTGCCGGTGCGTGGCGTCGCTCGTGAACATGCCGCCGCGGCAATAGCCGGACAGTTTCAAGCCCGCATCGCGCACCGCCTTGACCGCGCGCGAGAGCCCCACATGCGCGACCTGATCGCGCCACGGCGACACCGCGCGAATATCGCGCCGCGCGCAGGCCTCGACGATGCCGATGAAGTCGGCCTGCTGACGAACAGTGGCGGTGTTGATCGAGAGCCAGCGATGGTCTTTGGAGAGATCGCGCATAGCACCTTTCTCATGTCCCGGACGCGGTGCAGCGCGAGCGAAGCGAAGTGGTGCGCCGCTGAGCCGGGACCCAGCCAGTTGAAAAGATGGGTCCCGGTTCTGCAGCGCAGCGTTTCACACTGCGCCGCGCCCGGGACGCGATAGATGGAATCGTCACACCCCCACACCCCGCACCGCCAGCACCATACGCATGCGCTCGACCGCACGCTCGGGATCTCGCAGCAGCCCCGCCGCATCGGCCAGCCGGAAGATTTCGGAGAGATGCAACGTGGAGCGCGCGCTCTCCTGGCCGCCGACCATGGTGAAGTGATCCTGATGGCCGTTGAGATAGGCCATGAACACCACGCCGCTTTTGTAGAAGCGCGTCGGCGCGCGGAAGATATGCCGCGACAGCGGCACGGTTGGCCCGAGAATGCCGTGGAAGGTCTCGTCATCGTTGCCGGCCAGCGCGACCAGGGCCGCCGCCGCCGCCGGCGCAATCGCGTCGAAAATGCCGAGCAGAGCGTCGGAATAACCCTGCGCGTCGCCCGCGATCAGTTCGGCGTAATTGAAGTCATCGCCGGTATACATCCGCACGCCCTTCGCGAGGCGGCGGCGCATCGCGATTTCCTTGTCCTTGTCGAGCAGCGAGATCTTCACGCCATCGACCTTCGCCGCATGCGCGTTGATGATCTCGACCGCGACATCCATCGCGGCATCGAGGTCCTTCGTACCCCAATAGCCGGCCAGCGCCGGATCGAACATGTCGCCCAGCCAATGGATGATTACCGGCTCCTTCACCTGCGACAGCACGCGGCCATAGACCTTGCGATAGTCGTCGCCGGAGGTGGCGACTCGCGCCAGCGCGCGCGAGGCCATCAGGATGATGCGTCCGCCGAATGCCTCGATCGCCGCGATCTGCTCCTCATAGGCGCGGATCACGTCGTCGATCGATCCTGCATTGTCCGGCGCGAGTTGGTCGGTGCCTGCACCCGAGAACACGAGCCCATTGCGCGGCTTGGCTGCGGCCACCGAGCGGCGGATCAGTTCCAGCGATTGCGGCCAGCTCAGGCCCATGCCGCGTTGCGCGGTGTCCATCGCCTCGGCGA
>JAEWHY010000417.1 GCA_023387555.1 Pseudomonadota bacterium | reverse complement strand
TGCTGCACAACACCACCGGCAGCAGCAAGGGCTGGTTGTCGGACGATCTCGCCGGCGAATTGTTCGGGCCGGGTCAGCCGCTGGATGCGTCCACATATTTCCTGGTGATGCCGGACGCGATCGGGTTCGGCGGCTCGAGCAAGCCGAGCGACGGTCTGCGCGCGCGGTTTCCGCATTATCGATACCAGGACATGGTGGTTGCGCAGCACAGGCTGCTGACCGAAGGCCTAGGCATTTCGCATCTGAAGCTTGTGCTCGGTCTGTCGATGGGCGGAATGCTGACCTGGCTGTGGGGTGAGACGTATCCGGACTTCATGGATCTCCTGGTGCCGCTCGCGAGCCAGCCGGCGGCAATGAGCGGGCGCAACTGGATCCAGCGCCGCATGCAGATCGAATCGATCCGCAACGATCCCGACTGGAATAACGGCGATTATGCGCAGCAGCCCTGGCGCTATACGCTGACGCCGTTCGGGGCGCTGCTCACCCAGAGCGTCGTCCGTCTTCAGGAAACGGCGCCGACCCGCGAGGCCGCCGATGCACTCTATCGCCAGATGGTCGAGCGCGCGCGCAAGGGCGACGCCAACGACCGGCTGTATCAGCTCGAATCGTCGATGGATTACGATCCGGCGCCGAATCTGTCCCGGATCAAGGCGCCTGTCGTGGCGATCAATTTCGCCGACGACCAACTGAATCCGCCCGAACTCGGCACCGTCGCCGACGCGATCGGCGGGTTACCGAACGGCCGACTGGTGCTCGTTCCGGCAGGCGAAGGATCGCGCGGCCATTACACCGCGTTGCAGGCCTCCCGGTGGAAATCGCATCTGTCCGATGCGATGACACTGCTGCTGGACTAATCGAAGCCCCGCGGCGTCAGATCTTTTTCCCCGCTTCTTCCCAGCGCATGCTCGCCTTGGCGTTGGCGACGATGTCGTCGACACCGGCAAGCTTCACGCGGTCGCGCACCAGGCCCTTGTAGAACTCGCCCTTCGAGACCGGCGCGACATCGGCGATGATGGTCCAGCTGTCGCCGCCGTCGAGGCTTTCGAACACCTGTCCGTCGGTGTCGGCGGCATAGAGCGAATAGCCGTCATTGCAAGCCTCGATCGTGAGCGCGCTGAACAGCGCGCGTTGGCCGTTCGGCAGGCCGCCCAGCAGCCGTTGCCATGTCGTGCCGGCATCGGTGCTGCGGAAGATCTTGCCGCGGGCGCGGCCGCGTTCGTACCAGTGCAGCGGCCAGCCGACGCCCGCCGACATGAACAAAAGATCGGGCCGGTCCGGATGGATGACGATGGCATCCGGATAGTCGGCGTCCGGCGGCATCGCGATCTTCGACCACGACGCGCCGCCGTCCTCGCTCTTCATCATGCCGACGATGCCGTTGGCGACGATGAGCCGGTCCGGCCGCTCGGGATGCACCAGGATACGATGGATGTCGCATTCCTGCGGATCGGGATCGACCTTCAGGTCGACGAAGCTTTCGCCGAAATCGGTGGAGACCAGCAGCGCGCCGATCTCGATGCCGACCAGCAGGCGATCGCCGTCGATCACGATATCCTTGATGTGGCCGACGCGCGGCGGCGGCGGGAATGTCCACTTCGCGGCGCTGTCCGTTTGGCGCAAGGCCGGCAGTTCGCGCCAGTTCGCGCCCTTGTCCTCGCTGACATAGAGATGCGCCGGCAGTGCGCCGGCAAACACGACATCGCGGCCCTGCAGCGTGCCGGCCCGCGCCGACCAGAATTCATAATGCGAAAGGCCGTTGTTGACCCAGGACCAGGTCACGCCGCCATCGTCGCTGCGCGCCATGCCGATGCCGCGCGTCGCCGCGAACAGCGTTCCGTCGGGAAGTGCGGTGACCGCGCTGACGAACACGCCCTGCAGCGCCCGATTCCTGACCGCCCAACCCTTGTCGGTGCGGGCGAGGACGGCGACGCCATCGACGGTGCCGACAGCGATGGTGTCGGAGGAGCTCACGGCGCGCTGGATGTTCGTGCCGCCGTTCGACAGAAGGATCATGAAGATGCTCGCCGCAATGCCTGTGCGCTGAGTGATAGCCGAGCGCGCATCCGGCGTGAAGGTGTGCGCTGCCGCAGCGCCTTCACCGTGGAAGGGGCGCTATCCCAGTTCGAAAGTCGTCACCCCGAACACCCTGTCGAAACGCAGCGGCGAGATCGGGCCGGTATACATCCGCGCGGTTTCGAACACCGGCGACAGGCCGAGCGATGTGGCGAGGCCGACCGCATCGTCGTTGACGGACGGCACATCGAGAAAAACCTCGCCGCCGCCGATGGCGTCCAGCAAGGCTGCTGTCACCGCTTCCGCCGCGCCGCGATCACTCGCGACCAACGGGCCGATCTTGTGCCCGGTCCGGCACGGGCGAATCACACCCCACGCCGTCAGTTCGCCATCGTGGATCAGCGCGCGTCCGATATGGCGCGGGCTGTCGATCCAGTTGCGCAAGAACGCGGCGCGCGGCGCCGGGAACACCGTCGCATCGCTGGCTATGATCCGCTCGAAGCCGACGTCGGACAACGCAACGATGCCATCGTGCCGCGAAGCTTGTGCGTCGACCCGGCCGCCAAAGCGAATGTTCGGATACGCCAGCAGGAAGCCGGACTTCCGGTAATTGTCCTGCTGCGCGACGCCGCCATCGAGCCCGATCACGCGCGATCCCGCATGCGCGATGGCGGCGTTCCAGATCTGCAATCCGTAGCCACGGCCGCGCAGATCCTTGCGCACGATGTAGAAGCCCAGAAACGCAAAGCGCGGATTGTAATTGACGCAGGAGATGATCGCGGCTGTCTCCCCGTTGCGTTCGCCGATGAGGAAGCCGTCCGGATCCACCGTCGCGAAACAGGCGGCATCGTCGAGGCCGGGGTTCCAGCCTTCGGCGGCGGCCCAGTCGACGGCAATGGACATCTCCTCCGGGCGCATCGGGCGGATTGTCAGCGCGTTCATGTGCAATGTCTTGTCTGGTCCGTGGGTTGGCCGAAAGGCCCGGCCTGGCCTGCAAGGCTGTCCTATTATGACGCGATCCGGCAACGCATGGTTGATCCGGGCTTTCGCGGCTCGAAACACGAAAATTAGATGTGGACGGGCGTTCTGCTGCTCGCTGAAGAGGTTGAAGCGGACCGGCGTGCAAGCGAATCAAGGGGTATCAAAGTGTGGGTCGCACAGCGTCGCCCCGTCCGCTGAGTCGGACGCGGGCGCCGACGATGTGGCTGTTTGTTCAGAGTGCGTTGGAAATGAAATGAAGTACCGAAATGTCGACCATGGGCCGGCGGTGTCGCTGGCCGCAGTTGCCATCCTCATTGTCGTTTCGGCCGCCGCGCTGAAATATCTCGGCAGCTAGCCATCGCGCAGCAGCCATGGCGAGGCGCTCAAGCGCTCAGCGCAGCATCTCCGCGCGATGGCGTTCGCTCAGCCGAAGGCCGTGGCCCGGCGCGGACCCGGCGCACATCGTGCCGTTGGCATCGATGCCGGGCCAGCCTTCGAACAGCGGCTCCAGCAACGGAAATTCCTCGAGCCATCGCAGCGCCGGCGCGGCGGCCGCCACATGCGCGAACAGCCCGGGCAGGAAATGCGGCGATACGATCGCGTCGAAGCTTTCCGCCAGGGTGGCAATTTCCAGAACCGGCGTGAGACCGCCGACCATCGCAAGATCGGGCTGGATCACGCTGGCGATCCGTTCGGATATGAAGGGCAGGAAATGCGCGCGGGTCTGCAGGTGTTCGCCGGTGGCGATCGCAGCGCCGCCCGACGCCGCGAGCCTGCGATAGCCCTCCAGCGCATGCGCCGGCAGCGGCTCCTCGACGAACAGGAGGCCGTGGTCGCGGGCCAGCGCCATCAGCCGCAACGCCTGCGGCAGATCGCATTTCTCGTTGGCGTCGGTCATGATCTGAACGTGCGCGGGTAGTGCCTTGCGGACCGCGGCGAGCACCGCGGCGTCCGAAGGGGCGCCTTTCACCCGCGGCTTGACGGCGGTCAGCCCGCGCGCGGCCTGTTCGGCGGCGATCTCCGCCGCGGCCTCCGCCGGCTGTACGG
>JAEWHY010000338.1 GCA_023387555.1 Pseudomonadota bacterium | reverse complement strand
GACGGCAGCAGGTCAAAATCGTTGCAGAACCGGTAGGCTTTCCGGCGCGGGAGGGTGCCAGCAATGAAATCATACGAAGTTTGCGAATGTGGTGCGCCGCTGCAATTGCGTGAGCAGCCGACGCCGGAACCCGTCGGAACAGAGGTGCTGCTGGAGGTCATCGCAGCCGGCGTCTGCCACAGCGATATCCATTTCTGGGAAGGCACCTACGACATCGGTGGCGGCAAGGTGATGCGGCTGACCGATCGCGGGCTGAAGCTGCCGCTGACGCTTGGGCATGAGAACGTCGGACGTGTCGTTGCGGTCGGTCCCGAAGCGATAGGGGTCAAGGTCGGCGACAGGCGGCTGGTCTATCCCTGGATCGGTTGCGGCGCCTGTGCGGTCTGCCGGCGCGGCGATGAACAGCTTTGCCTGAAGCCGCAGTTCGTCGGGGCGTTCCGGCCCGGCGGGTTCAGCGATCATCTCATGGTGCCGCATCCGCGCTGCCTGCTTGACTATGGCGACCTCGCGCCCGAGCAGGCCGCGCCGCTCGCCTGTTCCGGTCTCACGGCCTATGGCGCGCTGAAGAAATTCGGCGACCTCCTCAAGACCGAGCCGGTGGTGGTGATCGGTGCCGGTGGCGTCGGACTGATGGCGCTTGCGATCCTGCGGGCGATGGATGCGCGGGGCGCGATCGTCGTCGACATTGATCCAAAAAAGCGCGAAGCCGCCATGCAGGCCGGCGCGCTTGCGGTGGTCGATGGCGGGGCCGCCGATGCGGCATCGCAAATCCAGGCGATCGTCAATGACCGGATCTGGGCGGTGGTCGATTTCGTGGGGTCCGGAACCACGGTCAAGTTTGGCGTCGATCTTTTGACCAAGGGCGGACAGCTGGTGGTCGTCGGGCTGTTCGGTGGAGAACTGACGATCCCGACACCGTATATTCCGATGCGGGCCATGACCATTCAGGGGTCCTATACCGGCAGCCTGCCCGAATTGACTGAACTGATCGCGCTGCTGCGAAAGTCGCCGATGGCTTACATGCCGGTCGAAGTGCGGCCGCTTGAAACCGTTAACCAAAGCCTGAATGACCTGAGGGACGGACACATCGTGGGCCGCGTGGTGCTCGCGCCAAATTGAATTTTCGAAATCGGTGAGAGCCGCCATATCCGTGGCTCACCGACCGGTGAAGGCTGGCGCAAGTCGCGCCATTCCATTAAATAAGAACAACCTCCGGTTACAGTCCACCGCATGTCTCCCACCGAGTATTTCTGGCTCTCGCTGCTGCTCAAGGCAGCGCTGACCTCGAGTATTATCGTCACCGCTTCGATGATCGTCGAACGCGGCGGACCGCTTCTTGGCGCGATGATCGCATCGCTGCCGACATCGGTCGGGGCGGCCTATATCGTGATGGCCGTCGAGCACTCCCCGAAGTTTATCTCGAACTCCGCACTGGGGAGCCTGACCGCGAATGCCGCCGGCGTCACCTTCGCCGCGATCTACGCACGTCTGGCACGGACGCAGTCGCTGGCAGTCAGCCTGGGAGGCGCGCTGATCGTCTGGTTCGTTTGCGCATGGGCGCTGCGTCACATCGAGTTTTCGCTGTGGTCGGCGATCGCGCTGAATATCGTCGTTGCTACCCTCGCGATCTGGGCGACCGCGACGTTGCGAACCAAATCATTTCCGAGGGCGGCGACTGTGGCGCGGGCCTACGACATCCCGTTGCGCGCGGCGATGGTCTCGGCCTTTGTGATCATCGTCACCACGCTCAGCCATACGATCGGAGCCTTCGCATCCGGTGTTTTCGCGGTGTTTCCGATCGCAATGTCGAGTTTCATCATCATTCTGCACAGCCGCATCGGCGGGCCGGCGACCTCCAACGTGATCGCGCATGCGCAAATCCCGATGCTCGGTCTGATCGCGGCCTTTCTCGCGGTCTATCTGTTTTCGGTTACGCTCGGCGTATGGTGGGCGCTGCTGATTGCGCTCGTGGCATCGCTGGTCTGGAATGCGATCCTCTGGACCTGGCGGACGCAGTTTGCGGCGAAACTGCCGATGGAATAGCGCAAAGCCTCAGCGCGGCTCCGCGAGCTTCGCCTTCAGCGCATACGGCGCTTCGAGCGCCTCGCGCGGTGACATCTCGTCGGGATTGAGCGCTTCGAGCGAGGTGATCAGGGCGTCGGACGGCTCGGGCGTGGTTGCCACAGGCTGCGCGGCCTTGAACAACGGCAGGTCCTCGAATCCACGCGCCGGCTTGCCGCGATCGTCGGCCTCGAGTTCGGACAGCACCACCTTGGCGCGCTCGATCACGCTCGGCGGCAGCCCCGCAAGCTTTGCGACCTGAATGCCATAGGAGCGGTCCGCGGCACCAGGCACGACCTCATGCAGGAACACGACGTCGCCGTGCCATTCCTTGACCCGCATGGTGGCGTTGTGAATGCGGGGAAGCTTGGCAGCGAGCGCCGTCAGTTCGTGGAAATGGGTAGCGAACAGCGACCGGCAGCGATTGACCTCATGCAGATGCTCGACGCTTGCCCAGGCGATCGACAGGCCGTCGAAGGTCGCGGTGCCGCGCCCGATTTCGTCGAGGATCACCAGCGAGCGTTCGGTCGCCTGGTTCAGGATGGCGGCGGTTTCCACCATCTCGACCATGAAGGTCGAGCGGCCACGCGCGAGGTCGTCGGCCGCGCCGACGCGGGAGAACAGCCGGTCCACGATCCCGATCTCGGCACGCCGCGCGGGTACGAAGCTGCCCATCTGTGCGAGGATCGCGATCAGCGCATTCTGCCGCAGGAAGGTGGATTTACCCGCCATGTTCGGGCCGGTCAGCAGCCAGATGCAGCCGGCCGCATCCTGCTCGCTGCCCTTTTTCTGATCCGTGCGGGCCGAGAGGTCGCAGTCATTGGCGATGAAGGGGTCGCTCTGCGATTGTTCGACGACCGGGTGGCGGCCGCCTTCGATCACGAAAGCCAGTGAGTGATCGATCTTGGGACGAACGTAATCGCGCTCGGCCGCGAGCGTCGCCAGCGCGGTGACGACATCGAGCGCCGCGAGCGCATCCGCTACGACCATGATCTCGGCGCTTGCGGCCTGCACCTGCGTCGCCAGCCGCTCGAAAATCTCGGTCTCGAGCCCGAGCGCGCGATCGGCGGCGCTCACGATCTTCGCTTCCAGTTCGCCGAGTTCGGTGGTGGTGAAGCGGATCTGTCCGGCCAGTGTCTGGCGATGGATGAAACGCGCGTTGAGCGGCGGCGCCAGCATCCTGTCGCCGTGCTGCGCCGTGACCTCGACGAAATAGCC
>JAEWHY010000311.1 GCA_023387555.1 Pseudomonadota bacterium | reverse complement strand
ACGCACAGAAGCTCACGCTGCAATACGAGCGGCGCCGATATGAACTGCACCTTCCTCTGGTCGGCGAATTCCAGATCGAGAATGCGCTGGTCGCGGCCGGTCTCGCGATTGTCACCGGAACGCCGGTCGACGCGGTCTTCGCCGCGCTGGAGGATCTCGAAGGTGCCAAGGGGCGGCTGGAGTTCGCCGGTCAGAAATCCGGCGCGCCGGTGTTCATCGACTATGCGCACAAGCCGGACGCGCTCGCCAAGACGCTCGAGGCGCTGCGGCCCTATGCGAAGCGGCGGCTCGTGGTTGTGTTCGGTTGCGGCGGCAATCGCGACCAGGGCAAGCGGCCGATCATGGGCGCGATCGCAGCCGAGAAGGCTGATCGCGTCATCGTCACCGACGACAATCCGCGCAACGAGGATCCGGCCGCAATTCGTGGCGAAATCCTGAAAGCTGTGCCCGGAGCGACCGAGATCGCGGACCGCGGAGCTGCGATCCGTCACGCCGTCGCCGAGCTCGAAAGCGGCGACGTGCTGGTGATCGCTGGCAAGGGCCACGAAAGTGGCCAGATTGTCGGCGACCGGGTATTGCCGTTCAGCGATCACGAGGCGGTCGCGGCGGCGCTGGCGACCGTTGGGGGAAAAAGAGGATGAGCCGGAAGGCGTTATGGTCCGTCGAGGCCATGGCTGCGGCGATGCGGGCGCGGGCTGAAGGGCCGCTGCCTCAATCGGTCGGCGGTCTTTCAATTGACAGCCGGACCCTCGAAGCGGGCGATGCCTTCTTTGCGATCGCCGGCGACAATCGCGATGGTCATGCCTTCGTCGAGGCGGCCCTGGAAGCGGGGGCGGGGCTTGCGGTGGTCTCGGCTGCGAAGCGCGATACGCTCCCGGCCGGCGCGCCGCTGCTTGTTGTCGATGACGTGCTGGAGGCGTTGCGTGATCTTGCACGCGCCGCGCGGGCGCGGTTGACCGGTAAGGTGGTCGCGGTGACCGGCTCCGTCGGCAAGACCTCGACCAAGGAAGCGCTGCGTCTTGTGTTGGCGCGCGAAGGCGAGACCCACGCATCGGCGGCATCCTACAACAATCACTGGGGCGTGCCGCTGTCGCTGGCGCGCTGCCCGGCAGACGCGCGTTTCGCCGTGTTCGAACTCGGCATGAGCCATGCCGGTGAAATCGCGCCGCTGTCTCGTCTGGTGCAGCCCGATATCGTCATCATCACCACAGTTGCACCGGTCCATCTCGAGCATTTTGAATCGGTCGGAGCGATCGCGGACGCCAAGGCCGAGATTTTCGAAGGTCTGGTTGAAGGCGGCATCGTCATCCTCAATCGGGACAACGCGCAGTTCAACCGCCTGGCCGATCGGGCGCTCGATGCGCGTGTTTCCCGTGTCGTGACATTCGGGGAAGAGGCCGGCACCGATGCGCGGCTGATCAAGTGCGTCCTGCAGCCGGAATTCTCCACCGTTCAGGCCCGCATCCTCGGCGACGACATCACCTACAAGCTCGGCGCGCCGGGCAAGCACCTCGTGATGAACTCGCTCGCCGTGCTGGCGGCAGCGCGGCTTGCGGGCGCCGACCTCGCTTTGGCGGCGCTGGCGCTGGCCGATCCGCGACCGGCCAGCGGTCGCGGCACCCGGATTGCGCTCGATGTGCCGGGCGGCGAGGCGCTTCTGATCGACGAAAGCTACAATGCCAACCCGGTGTCGATGGCCGCGGCCATCGCGCTGCTCGGACAGGCGCAGCCTGGCCCGCGCGGGCGGCGAATCGCGGTGCTCGGCGACATGCTCGAGCTCGGGCCTCAGTCGGGCGAATTGCATGCGGGACTGGCGAAGCCGATCGTCGATCACGCGGTCGACCTCGTTTTTTGCGCTGGTCCCGCGATGCGAAATCTGTGGGAGGCGCTTCCCTCCAACCGCCGGGGCGGCTATGCAAATGACTCGGCGGCCCTCGAACCTCAGGTTCTCGACGCGGTTTCGGGCGGCGACGCCATCATGATCAAGGGTTCCTTCGGCTCGAAGATGACCCCCATCGTCAAGGCGCTGCAGCGCAAATTTGCGCCTCGCGCCGCGGTGGACGCAGCGCAGGGTTGACCGCCGCATGCTCACCTGGCTTGCCGATTATTCGGACCAATTTCAGGCTCTGAATATCTTCCGCTACATCACTTTCCGCACCGGCGGCGCGCTGATGACGGCGGCTCTGTTCATGTTCATTGCCGGGTCGCCGATCATCGACTGGCTGCGTGCGGCGCAGGGGCGGGGCCAGCCGATCCGCGAGGACGGCCCGCAATCGCATTTGAAGAGCAAGATTGGCACGCCCACCATGGGCGGACTGATGATCGTCTTCGCGGTGACGGTCTCCACCATCCTGTGGGCCAATGTCTACAATCCATACGTCTGGATCGTGCTTGGCGTCACGGTCGCATTCGGGATGATCGGCTTCTACGACGATTATCTGAAGGTGACCAAGCAGCAGGCCTATACGGCGTTTTCGGGCAAGCTGCGCCTGACGGCGGAAGCCATCGTCGCGATCCTTGCCTGTCTTGCGATCGCGCAACTCGGGCGGCCCGCCTTTGCGACCTCGCTCACGCTGCCGTTTTTCAAGGACCTCATCGTCGATCTCGGCTGGTTCTTCGTGGTGTTCGGCGCCTTCATCATCGTTGGCGCCGGCAATGCGGTGAATCTCACCGACGGTCTCGATGGCCTTGCCATCGTGCCGGTGATCATCGCGGCCTTGAGCTTCGGCCTGATCTCCTATCTCGCAGGCAACGCGCTGTTCGCCGACTATCTGCAGATCCATTATGTCGCCGGGACCGGTGAACTCGCGGTGCTATGCGGCGCGGTGATCGGGGCGGGGATCGGCTTCCTCTGGTACAACGCGCCGCCGGCGTCGATCTTCATGGGCGATACCGGCTCGCTGGCGCTCGGCGGCCTGATCGGCACCATCGCGGTCGCGACCAAGCACGAGATCGCGCTCGCGATCATCGGCGGGTTGTTCGTTCTGGAAGCGGTGTCGGTGATCGTGCAGGTCGTCTCCTTCCGCTTGTTCGGCAAGCGGGTGTTCCGCATGGCGCCGATCCACCACCACTACGAGCAGAAGGGCTGGACCGAGCCGCAGATCGTGATCCGGTTCTGGATCATCT
>JAEWHY010000257.1 GCA_023387555.1 Pseudomonadota bacterium | reverse complement strand
GGCTAAAAGTGTCTTGCTTTGGCCGATTTTGGGGCGTTCAGTTTCCGGGAGCGGCGGATTGGGGGACATGAGGCCGGGGCGGCAAGGGTGATATGACGGCTTTTATGTTTTGGGGCACGTTGGCGCTCGCCACCGTGCTGGCGATCATCGCGGCCTTTGCGATCCTGCGATATGGGCGTCAGGGTTTTGGCGCGGTCGCGACCGTCATTCTTGTTGCAGGTCTTGGCTGGGTCGCGCTGGAGCGGCTCGACAGGCAGGGCAGGGCCGAGCAGCGGCGCGCGATCGAGGCTCGCCTCAATGCGCTGAGCGCCCAGGCGTTGCTGCCGAATTCAAACCTCGCCTGTCTCGATGCAGCAGGCGGCGACGTGATCCACGAAGCCTGCGAGCGGGCGCTGTTTTCGGGGCCGGAGCAGATCGCCGCGGCCTTGAATTACGTCGGGGCGCGGCTGGATGCGCTCCGCGAGTTCGCGGCGCTTCCGGAGCACGACGGTGCGGCCGATGGTGGCGCTTACGACAGCCTGCGCACACCGATCGTTCGCAGCCTGGAGGCCGACCGCTTCGGCCTTGTGGCGCAGGTTCTGATGGCGCGCGACGATTGCAAGCCGTCGTCCTGCTATGCGTTCGACTTCCTGCCGCGCCGCGATCAGATCGTCGCCAACATGAATGAAGGCGCCTACCAGGCGCGCGTGACCCGCTTCGCTGCCACATGGAACGGCGGCCAGCCGTCGGCCCCTGTGCTCGCTGTGCAGCCGGCGCCACAGCCTTCGCCGTCCGGCACCCCGGCGAACATCGATTTCCCGACCGCGGCGTCGATCCCGGCGGTCAGCATCATGTCGAACGAGCCGGGCCGGCCCGGCCAGAACGGTGTCGCCGCGACTCCAAAGACCGAGGCGCGATCCGAGCCGCCACCGGAGGTCCGCGCAGAGTCCAAGCCGGAGCCGAGGTCCGAACCTCGCGCCGAGCCAAAATCTGAGCCGCGGCAGCAGGCTGCGCAGCCGCCGCAGCCCCCGCGGCGCCCGGCCCAGAAGGCGCAGGCGCGTCCCGCCACACCGGCGCCGGCCCCCGCGGCGCCCGCTCCGGCGGCAGCCGATCCATTCCCGCAGCCCGTCGGCGCTGCACCGCAGACCACCGGCGCTCAACCGCAATAGCCGCGGGCCTTTCTTTGCCGCGCGCGGGCGGGCATCCTCCGCGCCGTTCTGGCTTCGCGCGAGTGATTCATGTTTGCCTCGGTCCTGATTGCCAATCGCGGCGAGATCGCATGCCGGATTGCGCGCACCGCGCGCCGCATGGGGTTGCGCACCATCGCGGTCTATTCCGACGCCGATGCCGATGCGCTCCATGTGCGCCTTTGCGACGAGGCCTATGCCATCGGGGCGGCACCGGCGCGCGAGAGCTATCTCGATGCCGGCAAGCTGCTCGCGGTCGCGGCGGAGAGTGGCGCCGCCTGCATCCATCCGGGCTACGGCTTTCTCTCGGAGAACGCAGATTTTGCC
The DNA here is from genome assembly GCA_023387555.1 of Pseudomonadota bacterium. GTDB lineage: Bacteria > Pseudomonadota > Alphaproteobacteria > Rhizobiales > Xanthobacteraceae > Pseudorhodoplanes. Next base: position 2,480 of record JAEWHY010000257.1, on the reverse strand, counting down.
GAGGCCTGCGCGGAGGCCGGGATCGTGTTCATCGGCCCGCCGGCATCGGCCATCCGGGCGATGGGACTGAAGGACCGCGCCAAGGCGCTGATGCAGGATGCCGGCGTACCGGTGGTGCCCGGCTATCACGGCGACCAGCAGGACAACGCCTTCCTCAAGCGAAAGGCCTACGAGATCGGCTATCCGGTTCTGATCAAGGCGGTCGCGGGCGGCGGCGGCAAGGGCATGCGGCTGGTCGAACGCCACGCCGAATTCGACGCCGCGATCGAGAGCGCACGGCGCGAAGCGGCGTCCGCTTTCGGCGATGACCGGGTGCTGATCGAGAAATACATCACCGCGCCGCGCCACATCGAGATACAGGTCTTTGCCGACAAGCGCGGCAACGCGATCCATCTCTATGAGCGCGATTGCTCGCTGCAGCGCCGCCACCAGAAGGTGATCGAGGAGGCGCCCGCGCCCGGCATGACCGACGATGTGCGCGCGCGCATGGGGGCGGCTGCGGTGGCGGCGGCGAAAGCCGTCGGTTATGCCGGTGCCGGAACCGTCGAATTCATTGCCGATGGCGCCGGCGGGCTCAAACGCGACGGCTTCTGGTTCATGGAAATGAATACGAGGCTGCAGGTCGAGCATCCGGTGACCGAGGCAATCACCGGCTTCGATCTGGTCGAATGGCAGTTTCGCGTCGCGGCGGGCGAGCGGCTTCCGGTCACGAACCCGGCCGAAATTCCGTTGCGCGGTCATGCGGTCGAGGCGCGGGTCTATGCGGAAGATCCGGAACGCGGATTCCTGCCGTCGACGGGCAGGCTGGTGGCGCTGTCATTTCCGGACGGCGAGGGGATCCGCATCGACAGTGGCGTCGAACAGGGGCAGGAGATTTCACCGTTCTACGATCCGATGATCGCCAAGGTGATTGCGCATGCCGAGACGCGCGAGGCGGCGCTCGATCGCCTCGCCGCAGCGCTCGACGAAACGCTGGTGGCAGGTCCGCGGACCAACCTGGCGTTCCTGTCCGCGCTGTGCCGCTCGCCGGATTTCCGGGACGGCGCATTCGACACCGGCTATATCGCGCGGCATCACGATGAACTGGGACTGGGTGTCAGCGGGATTGATGCAGCGGCGGCGGCCAGTGGCGCCGCGTTCCTGATCGAGCGATCGCGTCCGCGTCCCGCCGAACCGGATGCGCCGCCGTCGCCCTGGGATATTGCCGACGGCTTCCAGTTTTCGGGCACGCGACAGACCGAAATCCCGATCCTGGTGAATGGCGAGCCGGAACAGGCGGCCGTCACCTTCGGCGCGGACGCCTGGCACATCACGGTGCAGGGCGCGCAGGCGGATCCGTCCGCCACCCTGGTCGCGGCTCCGAACGCGGTTTACGTCCTGCGCGGCGGCCGTCAGACCCAGGTTGCGCTCGCCGATTTCGAGGCGGTCGATGCCGATCACGGCGGCGGCGACGGGATCGTGCGCGCGCCGATGCACGGCAAGCTGCTCGCGGTGCTGGTGCGCAAGGGCGAAATTGTATCGAAGGGGCACCGCCTGGCCGTCATCGAAGCGATGAAGATGGAACACGCCATTGTCGCCACGCGCGACGGTATCGTCGGCGAGATCGTGGCGATGGCGGGAACCCAGGTCGCCGAAGGCGCCCGGCTCATGGCGATCGAGGCGCAAAGCTGATCTGTGGCGTGCGCACGGCCGATGGCTTTGACGGCGGCCCGCGCCGGCCGCTATGAAGCGGCCATGCCGCTACATCTGATCAAACTGTCCGTCGGCTGCGAGTCGGTCGACGATCTGAAATCGTGGGTTGCCGCCCGCCTGAAAGAGAAAAAGCAGCGTGGGCAGAAGGTGGAACACATCCACACCACGCGCATGGTGCCCAAGCGCGCCGACGAATTATGCGATGGCGGGTCGCTGTATTGGGTCATCAAGGGCCAGGTGATGTGCCGCGAGCGGATTCTCGATATTCGCCCGTTCGTGGACAAGGACGGGATCGGACGCTGCCACATCGTGCTCGATGGCAAGATCAAGCTGGTCGCGCCGCGTCCCTATCGCGCGTTCCAGGGCTGGCGCTATCTCGCCGACAAGGATGCACCGGGCGACCTGTCGCGGACCGCGCGCGGGGCGTCGGCGATGCCGGAGCACTTGCGCCGCGAACTGAGCGAACTCGGGCTGCTCTGATTTTTCTCAAGGCGGTTTTACGATAGCCTGCCTATAAACAGCGGCCCTCATCGGAGGGGAGCCGGCAAAGCTCCGTCGCAAAGGATGCAGCCGGCAAAAAGAAGAGGAAGCGCGCCATGATCATCGGCGACCAGAATGAAGTGACCGTCGCGGTACTCGAAGCGATGGAGAAGACGCCCGACCCGCGGCTGCGTGAACTCGTCACGCTGATGATCAAGCATCTGCACGCCTTCATCCGTGAAGCGAGGCTGAGCGAGGAAGAGTTTCACCAGGCCTGCAATTTCATTGTCCGCCTCGGACAGAAGTCC